>NZ_NRGT01000038.1:0-3409 GCF_002332285.1 Glutamicibacter sp. BW77
TCCCTGTTAACCGGCTAATCCACGTTTTATACCCTTGAATTCCCCCGGAAACTCTTGACTTTCCAAAGGATGAGGTCGATGCTCATGTGTCATGAACACCCAGCAAGAGTTGGTTTTGTTGTCTTCACACGGAGCATGGAACCTCCATGGGTCGGCAGCAGCGAGGTTCTCCCAGGCTAATGATTACCTCGGCTATCTGAGTGACCGCAACTACTCTCCAGCCACGACACGAGCCTACGGTTATGACCTGTTGGCGTTCTGCCGCTGGCTACACGAACAAAATCTGACTATCGAAGCAGTTGACACCAACACGCTGATCAACTATCTGAAGTTCTGCAAGCAATCATCCGTACCAGGACGTCCAGGCCCGAATGTAATGACTTTAGACGGTCAAAGAGCCGATGGATATGCACCTGCAACGGTGAATCGCCGGATGGCAGCAGTGTCCGGGCTGTTCACATTCTTGGCGATGCGGGATCCGTGTCTCCCCAATCCTATGCCGAAAGGTCAGGAGTCCCGTTGGGTATCTTCCGCCCAGCGTTCCGGGCTTCTGGGGCATCTGGCTACACCAGCTGCCAGGTCGCCGCTACGTGTTCGCGAACCCCGCCGGCTACCAAGATCCTTGGAATCTGACGAAGTCATTGCCCTGTTTCAAGGTCTGCGGACGTACCGGGATCGTGCCATGGCAGGGCTAATGCTCTATTGCGGGCTACGTGCTGGCGAGGTACTTGCCTTGCGGATACGCGATGTGGACATCGGTGGGCGGTGGCTACTAGTGCTGGGCAAAGGATCCAAGGAACGACGAGTTCCATTAGACGTGGACGTCGCCGGAGTCATCCAAACTTACCTGCTCGCTGAACGCCCGGAATCGGATGAGCAACGGCTATTTCTCGTTGCCAAAGGAGCCAACCGCGGCCTGCCCTTGACAGCAGCTGGCCTGCGTACGATCTTCCGGTACCACCGCGAAATTTCAGGGGTTCCTGACGGCCACCCACATGCATTGCGCCATACCTTCGGCAGTGCCTTAGCAGCTTCAGGGGTGGACCTGTCCATCATGAGAGAGCTCCTGGGGCATGCCCACGTGAACACGACCACCCGCTACATCCACCTTGTTCCTGCCCACGTGAAATCAGAATACGATGCCGCGATCAACCGCCAAAAACAATCACATTGAACCGCCTCTGGATCTCGTTGGCGCTTACCGCACCTACTTATCCTCCACTCACCGCGGGTCGGAACCGTATTTTTCAGCAGCAAGAACGTTCATGCTCCGATATCCAGACCCGGCGCAGTGGAGCCAAGAGCCGCTGGAGCGGCGGCTTGAGGCCAATAGCGGCACTAGAGCTTTCGTGCTTTATCTGATGGTCACCAAAAGGATCCGCGGGGACTTCCCGTATCTGCTTGAGCGGAAATTAGCCAACATCTTCGTTGAGGTCCAGGGAACTGATTACGAAGATGATCTCAGATTTTTCTCTGCTCAAGCCCGCAAGGTGGGGTTCAGCGAACGCGTCAGTGCGGCGATGACGACCAGCGTCATCGCTAAGATCCTGCTGCGGACTCAACAGCCACTTACACAGATCACGAGTGCTGATTTAGAGGAATTTGAAACTTGTTGCCGAGCCCGAGAAGCCCAGACCGGCATCTCAGCCCGTCCATTACTCGTGCTGAGTTCTTCAACCCGCCAGGTCTTGTTCCATGCACACCTGCTTGCCAATCCACCTCTGAGCAGGACCCAGCGGGTACCGCTCAAGGATAGGGTCGGCGCAGTGAACGGTCCCTTTGCACAGTTTCTTCTGCGGTATTTGGAACGTAAGGAAGTGACCTGCACTAGGAAAACGGTCAGTAGCCTGGCAACACGATTAGCGCATTTCGGGCAGTTCGTCACCGAAGCAGATCCATCATTAGCTTCACCGGCTGAGCTAACTCGTCGTTCTCATATTGAACCGTATCTGGTGTCTTTGCCTCGAAGCCCCAATACGAAGAGCTCCGGCACGCTTTCCGTAGCGGAACAATCACGACGGGTCAGGGCTGCCGGTAACTTCTTACGTGAAATTACCGAGTGGGGATGGCCCGAAGCTCCTCCACGGCAGTTGTTCTTCCGTTCTGATGTTCCTAGGCTTCCTCGGCCACTGCCACGTCATTTGCCCCCGGATGCCGACCGGCTCCTAGCCCAAGAGCTCCTGGCCTCGGACTATCGTCAGGCTGCCGATGCGCTGCTGCTTCAACGAGCGTGCGGGTTGCGCATTGGCGAGTTGCTGGACTTGGAACTGGACTGTGTTCATGAGATTCCCGAGGCAGGGACTTGGCTGAAGATTCCGCTGGGAAAGATGAAGACCGAGCGTATGGTTCCGCTGGACCCGGACACCCTGGCTTTGGTTGATCGCATCATCGCAGAACGTTCGCCGGGCCAGCCGTTGGCTCATCCACGCACGGGGAAGCCCGCCCAGTTCCTTTTCACTCATCACGGACGCCGGTTGGGAGAAAGCGCTGTTCGGCTCGAACTAAACCGAGCTGCGCAAGCCGCCGGCCTGGGAAAGATCACTCCTCACCAGCTTCGTCATACTTATGCGACTGCGTTGATCAATGCCGGGGTCACCCTCCAGTCCTTGATGGCTCTCTTGGGCCATGTCTCAGCGGAGATGAGCTTGCGTTATGCATCCTTATTCGATTCAACTGTCCGCACCGAATATGAGCGTGCTTTGGACTTGGCGAAGTCACGCATCGGATTACCTGACCTGAAAGAACACCGTTCGCTGCTTCCGTTGAGTGATGTTTCTGTTGGCTCTTGGCACGATACCGCGACGATCAAGTCACGGCTTGCTGGCGGGCATTGCCTGAGGTCCCCAGCCCAGCAGGCGTGCCAGTATGCGAATATATGCGAGCACTGTCCGAGCTTCCGCACTGAGGATTCGAATCTTCCAGTGCTTGAGGCACAGCGTAAGGACGCTCTGATTTTGGCGCAGGACGCAAAACGCCGAGGCTGGGACAGCGAGGTGCAACGGCATGAAGCATTGGTGACTCAATTGGATCTGCTCATCGAGAGGACACGCACGGCGTGAAGCGAAGCGAGTCTCAACGAGTTGTTGATAAGGCCCTGCTGACATTGCGAATGCAGGGACGTACGGTGACGTTTCGGGCGGTAGCTGAACTCGCTGGGCTTTCCCGTTCCACGCTCTATCGTTCTGCTGGGCTTCGTGAGCTGATCCAGGAGTGCCGAGAGGGATCCGCGCGGCTAGGTGGCCGTGCGATTTTGCTTGGATCTCCTGCTCGGGTTGACGTGTTCGGTTCGGGTTCTTGGAATCAGGGGAAGCCGCTCCTGCAGAGTGATGACCGGGCGTGCAACAGGGAGTGCAGAGAAAAATAGAATTAGCCGGATAAGGCGTAGCCTAGCTATTTTTTAGCCGGTTAA
>NZ_NRGT01000039.1:0-8825 GCF_002332285.1 Glutamicibacter sp. BW77
CCCTCAATCCTGAAGAGCCCCTTTACACGAAGGAGGCAGAGATTTTTTGGCGATGCTCACTTGCTGCGTAGGTGCCTAGGATCTTGATTTCCCAAGTGAAGAAGTCCAATTCTTCTAGGGCAAGGCGTACCGGTAGATCTTCGGGATGGCCCTCGATGTCAACCATGAAAATTGTGGCAGCGAAACTTGAGTCGAGCATGTAACTTTCCATGCGGGTCAGGTTTACCCCGTTGGTAGCAAATCCGCCTAATGCTTTGTACAGTGCGCTAGGCACGTTGCGAGCGTGGAAGACCAAGGTGGTGATCACAGATTCGGGTAGTTTAGCGCGCGCGGGGAGCTCTTGCTTCCGCGCAAGAACCACGAAACGAGTGGTGTTCGTTTCGTCGTCTTCTACCGAAGAAGCTAGTACTTCTAGTCCATACAGTTCGGCAGCAAGTGGTGGTGCCAGAGATAGTTTGGTCGGGTCGTTCCAGTCTCGGACCTCGCGCGCGGAACCTGCGGTGTCTCCAGCGATCACTGGTATCAGCTTGTTCTCACGGATGATCTTGCGGCACTGTCCTAGTGCATGGATATGACTATGGACTTCGGTAGCTTCTTCAATGCTGCTTCCAGGAAGTCCCAACAGGTCAAAACGGATACGTAAATAGTGCTCGCCGACAATCTGTAGTCCAGATTCGGGGAGTAAAACGTGAATGTCGGCAACTCGTCCCGCAATCGAGTTCTCAATCGGGATCATGGCAAGATCGGCTTCGCCGCTTTCCACCATGGCGAAGGCGTCTTCAAAGCTCGCACAAGGTATGGCTTCCATATCGGGGAACTGCTCGGTGCAGGCCATATTCGAATTGGATCCGGCTTCGCCCTGATACGAAATCTTTTTGCTCATTAGTTCAATTTAGCGCAGAGTGCTCGCCACCGATGAATGCTAGCAAGGATGTTTCGAAGCGGCCGATCTATGAATGTTGCTTACAATCTCAGAGAGTAAAATTCCCCCCAAATAATTTCTGTCTGGTCGTTCGCGGTAAGCCAGATACTGCGGTGAGTGTCGATTTATGTGGGTGCAAAATTTGACAGATTTGAGAGCCGCAACGGTTCTAATCAGCTTAGGTTATGATGTAGATCACAGCTGTTTTTGGGATCTCAGCTTTTCATGGGGGTGTGAAGTGGCACAACCAACTTTGATTGGTTCGGTGCAGAAGGCATTGCGCCTCTTGGAGGCTGTTGCGGCGAGCGGTACTGCCATTTCGGCGAAGAAGCTTGCACGAATTACCGAATTCCCCTTGCCTACGACTTATCACTTATTGCGGACCCTCGAATTTGAGGGTTACCTGTGCAAAATTGATGGTGGGTATGCGCTCGGCGCATCGTCACTTACGGTGCAAAATGATCCGATCCATGAACTGGTGCCACGGGTTCGTCCAGTGCTCAGGTCGTTGAGTGATGAGCTTGGCGTAGCCACGTATTTAACCACTTATCAGGATGACGAGATCCATCTCCTAGCAATGGTCGAAGGCCGCGAAGGGAGAAGCGTGGATTTGTGGGTAGGAGTGCATGAGTCCGGGCATGCAACGGCATTTGGCAAGGCGATTTTGGCAAACCTTAGCGACGAACTGCGTGATGATTACATCAACAGACACGATCTGCATGATCTAACGCCTAACACCATTACTAGCCGTGGCGGTCTGGAACGCAATCTGTCTGTCGGCTCCAAGATTTGGTCAGATAAAGAAGAATATCTACTTGGCATTTCCTGTCACGCGGCTCCCATTCAGAATAACGGGATGGTTGGCGCGATTGCAGTGTCTCTACCTTCGCAACGCAAGTTGCTGGAGAGCGAAGAAGCGAGTCTGAAGAGGGCTGCGAGACGTCTCGGGTTGGCAATGGGGCCATCTCTTATCAGTATTTGAAATCTTATCTCTTGTTGACCAATTGGCTCACCAGTGATGATGGAGTCATAGAAGTTCAGTAGGAAGCTAGAAATCCAAGATGTAGCGCGAGTGCTACGGACCAACTGCGATATCTAGCATCCCAGATAGCATCTAAACGTCCTGCGCAGTATTTCCTGAGTACCCCCAAGACTCGGAAAACCAACGTTCAGGATAGCGACCCCGAAGATTCCCCCAAGCCTTCGGGGTCGCGCTGTCTGGAAGGGGCACTGCCAGGGGACTAACGACTACGTACTTTTGAGTTACAACTGCCCATAGTGGGCTGCAAGTTTTGCCAACCCTGCGTCAATACTCACCGTTGGCTTCCAATCTAACACTTCATGCGTCTCGCGCTGGTCAAACCAGTGAGCGGTTGAAAGTTGCTCGGCCAAGAATCGAGTCATCGGTGGCTCATCATGCACTAGATTGCGAGAACCTGCGGCCAGCCAGACTTTCTCGATAACCGAGCCAGCACCGCGTGCCAACCAGCCCGGAACATTAAGTTTCGGAGCCGGAGCTCCACCAGCCTTGCAAATTCCAGCAATGAGTTCCCCCACCGGGCGAGGCTCACCATTGGTGACGATAAGTGCCCGTCCATGAGCGTAATCCATGCGTTCTAGCCCGCGAACAATCGCGGAGGCCGCATTATCAATGTAGGTAGTGTCAATAAGTGCCACACCACTGTCTAGTAGTGGAAGCCGGCCGCTCTTGGCACGGTCAACCACACGCTCAACCAGTTGGGTATCGCCAGGACCCCACACCACGTGTGGCCGTATAGCAGCCACCCGGAATTCGGGGGAGTCCTCGGCCAAGGCACTTAGCTCAGCAGCTGCCTTAGAGCGAGCGTAGTTACCGCGAGCTAAATTCGGGTTCGCAATACCTGCTGATGCGCCCGTCAACGAATCACCGAAATGAGCGACCGAAGGGGAAGAAACAAAAACAAAATCCTTGATGCCAGCGCTTTTTGCAGCCGCTAACAAATTTGCTGTTCCAACGATATTCGTGGCGACAAATTCATTCCAATGGCCGGTAAAGGAGACCTTCGCGGCCAGATGAATCACCGCATCCATGGATTGCACGGATGTAGCCACTACATCCTTATCGGTGAGTGAGCCACGGATCTCATCCGTCGCTTGGCTCGAAGCGCCGCGCTGGAAAGTTCGAACGTGGTGTCCTTTACCGCGCAATAGCTCAGCTACCGCCCCGCCGAGCATCCCACTGGCTCCGGTAACCAAGATACGACGAGGCTCTGCATTATTCATGGCTGTGCTCATGGCTTGCGGACCCTTCCGCCGGCCAGCGTGGCAGTTGCCCAAGTAGCTAGTGCGGCACGATCGATTTTGGAGTTATGGCGAATGTCAGTTGGCAACGATGAAACAATCAAAACCGCAGCCACATCCACGCCGGTTTCGGCGACGGCACTGCGAACTTTTTGCGATAACTCGTTGCTTGCCGGGCCTGCTTTGCGCGCCGGTGGAATTGTTTCCATCACTACTACGGCGGCCTGTGTGCCAGCCGGTCCTACACCCACCAATGCGGCGCGACCAGCGCCGGACACAGACTCAACTGCGTGTTCAGCGGCCACCGGGGTCATAGCCCCTTTAGCGGTGCTCAATACATGCCCCAGTCGGCCCTCTACCCAAAGCCGTCCGTCATCATCGAGATGTCCAACATCTCCAGTCCTGTGCCAGCCCGGGATTGAAATGCTCACCTGCTCGGTAATCCAAAGCCGGTCATAACGATCCTTGACATGTGGGGCGCGAACTAGAATTTCACCGGTGACGTGAGGGGTGTATTTCGGTTGGTCTCCCGCGATTCCCATCGAATCGATAGGGGCAATGGCTACCTTTGCGCCAGCGACGGCCGTACCAACGCACACACCGTTGCCCTGGCCCGCCTCGCGAATACCCGCAAGGTCGATATCTGTGACCGGAAGTGCCTCGGTCATGCCATAAGGCGTGTGTACCTGTGCGTTAGGTACTAGCTCTTGGACTTTGGCTAACAATGGTTCTGGAATAGGTGCACCAGCCGAGAGCATCACTGAAACGTTCGCGAGAGTCTTCCGGTGGGTTGCATCCAGGGAGTTCTTGGTTTCTAAAACGTTGGCCAGCGCTGCGGGTGAGGCAAATACCGTTGTTGCATCTACGGCTACCGCAGCATCTGCTAAGGCCGAGGCAGTCAACGTTCGAGGTGCGGTGACATCCATATCTGGAGTGACCGAGGTTGCGCCCAATGCTGGACCAAGCAAAGCAAACGGCGCAAAGCCAGCAACAAGAGCAGAACCTGCTTTGAGATTGTAAGTTTCGCGCAGGGTGTCGCGCATTGCGCCCAACTGCCGGTGTGTATAAACAACACCCTTAGCGGGGCCGGTCGAGCCGGAAGTGAAGAGCACCGCGGCGTCAGCGTCTGGTTCGGCGGGCACGAAATTTGAAGGTTGTGGCGCGAGCCTGTTTCCTACGTCGAAAAGCTCGGAAAGAGAATGCTCCACGCCTAATAGTTTGCGCTTGGCAGCAGGCAAGGTTTCCACTGAAATCTTGGTACCTGGCCAGTTGAATAGTCGTGCTCCGGTGAGTGCACGGTCAATACCAATAAGATAGCTGGGCCCCGCGCCCTTGATAGCGCGTCCCAAACCCTTGGTGCCGAGTCCAGCATCAGCCACCACTATGACAGCCCCTAAACGCAGGCAAGCATAGATCAAAGTTGTTAGCTCAATGCCCGGAGGTACAAGTAAATTAACTCGGTCGCCGGCCTTGACTCCAATTTCCTGGAGTCCTGCGGCCAAAGCGTTGACCCGTTGGCCCAACTCTGACCAGGAAAGCGAACGTGGAGGATTAATATCTACTACAGCAACGCTGTGGTCTGCGGTGCGTGAATCCAACTCTGAGAGCATTGGCCGGTAGTCAACTAGGCTGTCGGCTCGTGAAGAATTTGTGGAGTTCTGATTGCTGGACAACCAATCAAACATTGGGGTGGCAATATCTTTGTCCTCGCCTACCAAATGGCTGGCGCCCTCGAAGCGGTGTACCTGCGCGTGCGGGAGTCGACCCATGAGGTCGCGTAGATAACGGTCAGAGAAGACTGGATCCTTTGGACCCCACAACATCAAGGCCGGAACGGTGAGCGTGCGTACTGCCTGCGCGATTTCGTTCAGCGTTGAGCGGCTGGGATGGTCTTCGGCGAAAGGAATATCTGCCACAAAGTTCGCTACGCCCTCGCGTTTGGCGGCACTTGTGTAGGGAGCCATGAATGCTTTGCGGACTTCTGGATCAAGCGCGGGCTGAGCTAACGAGTGGGTTACCTGTAAGAATGCGCTGGTGGTCTTAGTGCCCCAACCATGAACCGCAGGATGTGAAGCGAGCTTCAACGCTGCGGGGAGTTCAAAGCCAGCAGGATGAATCGCGGTGTTAGTTAGAATGACGTTGGCCAGCTGATCCTGATGGCTGGTGGCCCATCCTAGAGAAATGACACCACCCCAGTCATGTCCCACGGTGGTGACCTTGCCGCTGAGCCCGAGCGAGTCGATGAGGTCGCCCAAATCACTAACTCGGTCAGCTAGCCGACGGAACTTGCCGGTACGCGCGGAGAATCCCATGTCTAGCTGATCCACTGCGACGACGCGCCACGGCAGAGCATTAGCCGAAACATGGTTCAACAGGCTGCGCCATAGGTAAGACCACGTTGGGTTGCCATGGACACACACGAGGGTGCCGATGGGCTCAATTCCTCGTGCTAGAAGTTCGTCTTCGTTATCGAGCAGATGCCACATGTGCAGCGTCCCTGGGCCATCCACTTTCGAAGTGGAAGGAACCTGAAGATAAGTCGAATAAATTCCATCTACACCGGGGAAAAGCTCGGTCACCAGGCAATCTCCATCATCGCGGTATTTAATCCTGAACCAACGCCCATACACAGAACACGATCACCTGGCTTCAAAGTGTCAGCTTCCTGAGACAAGGTCATCGGCAGGGAAGCCGGGCCAACATTTCCCCACTTGGAGAAGGTGATCGGAACACGATCCTTGACTAGGCCCACAGCCTTGATGATGGCGTTGGTGTAGGACTTGGAGACCTGGTGGGTAACATACCGATCCATGGACTTCCAGTTCCATCCGGATTCCTGGGCTTCATCCCAAGCATTTACCACCAGTTCTAGGCCGTTGTCTAACAGCCCCTTGGTGTCGGTGTACATTCCTGCCGGGCCACCTACGCACAGTTCATGGTGTTCGGTACCGGCGCGGGAGACGCCACCAATGATGCGGTGTCCGTCCGGGTGCAGATCTGCTGGGCCAATGACGGCTGCAGCTGCGCCCGAACCAAGGGTCAGAGTCGCAAACTCGCGCATGTAATCTTCACGAGTGGAGCTCTCATCATTCAGGCGGCGGAATGTTGTTTCCTGAGTCGGGCGGGAGTCTTCACCAGCCACGATCAGGGCGTACTTGATCTGCCCCGAATCAATCATGTTTGCTGCCAAGCTCATACCGTTGACGAATCCTAGGCAGGCATTTGTTATGTCAAAATTCATAGCGGAGGATGGTAAACCCAGACCATTATGAATCTTGGAAGCTACCGAAGGCTCTAGGTTGCGGCGGGTGACTGAGGTGTTAATCAGCAGACCAATCTCGGACGGTTCCACACCTGCCTGCGTCAGCGCATTTTGGCCAGCAACGATTGCAGCGTCGTCAAACTCGACACCCTCAGACCACCAACGGCGTTCTTTTACGCCCGACACCCGTTCAAGCAACTTCTTGGAAAGACGGAGGCGCTTGAGGCTTGGGGCCAGGCGCTCGTCGAATTCTGCTGAACTCATGACCTCTGGTGCTAGTACGCTATTTACCGCTAAGAGGGCCACGTTGTGGTGTTTAAAAGTGGCGTTGCCGTTCAAAATGTAGCCTTTGTGTCGGGGCTGTTGCGCCGTGCTCAGACGCAACGAAGTAGAAGTAGTTTGATGCTTTACGAGAAATAATAAAAAAACGTCTATCTCTACCGTATTCCTTGTTGGTGCACAGTGCGTACACGGGCACGCTATTTTCAGCGGTTAGCAAGAAACTCACAGTCTTTTTGACTATATTTCGCCCACCTAACCCACAGGGAGTTACTGCACAGTAACATTTTGGCGGAATGGGCCCGTCGATGGCTCGATTACTTTGGGAGTGCTCAGAAATAAGTTCTGCGACCCATGGCACCATTTTCTCCTCCGGTAGGCTTGCCTTGAACCACTGGCCCGATGGCGCTCCTACTGCAAATAGGCGGGAAATCTTATGGATCTACTACGCGGTTTAAGTCGAGAAGACCTATCGGTCGCGATTTGGGTATGCGCCGCAGTGTTTGCTGTAGCGATGGGAATCTGGCGTCGGCGACAACTGCAGTGGGTGGCTCTTAGTTCTGTGATGCTCTTTGCAGTGCTTAACGCCGGTGCGGGGATCTACGTTTTGCGGACCGTCGGGGATCCTCGATGGGCGCAGGAGGGAACCGTTCCACTCAGTGCACCTTCCTTGAGCGAGATTCGTGTCGTCGGGCAATACTTGGAGCCAATAGATTCCGCACTCCAATCAATGGTTGGAAGTGTGAACTCGCTTGTGGCATTCCAACAGGCCCTTCCGGTAGCACTGGATTTCTTCACGAAGAGTGGCTGGGCATTACTCATCGCCGTTCCACTGATGATTCTTGTCGCGGTGATGAGTTTTAGAGCTGCTAGGCGTCGAAAGCGAGAGCTCAATAATTACCGCGCGACTGTTGACCAGCTCAAAATTGATTTAGAGCAGGTCAAGGCCAGACTCACTATGTTGGACGGAGCGTCAAGCGTTGGCCAAGCAACGGTAGCCCTACCTCAGGCCAGACGCAGAGATCAACGATAAAGAGATGCAGCGCTGAAGAAAATTCACAGGAAACAGCGAAATTGGTTGCCTGCAGGACCGTAAGTTTAGGGAGCTGATCCGCGCAGTTTCGCCCCAGGGCCGGGGGATACCTGAGACTCTCGTGGTGAGTCTAGAACGTGCCCGAGCGCGCACTGCACCACGGCAGAAACCTGCTCTCCACAACCCTGGTGCTTGATGAGTAACGGTGGTCCGGCGGGATCTGCCTCGTATCTGTCGCCCCATTGGAGCAGCGAAATTATTATTGGGTAAAGGTCCAATCCCTTTGGGGTGAGGCGATATTCGTTACGCGTACGGTGGCCAGGTTCCTTGTATGGAGTGGCTACGAGTATTCCGCTGGCCATCAGGGAATTTAGCCGGGCGGAGATCATCGCTTCGGAAGCCCCTAGGTGGCTGCGTATCGCATCGAATCGGCGCACTCCATTAAATGCTTCCCGGAGTATTAGCAAACTCCACTTTTCACCGACGACTTCCAAAGTGCGTTGAATAGAGCAAATCTCAGTGTCGTAGTCCTGCCACTGCATGTTCAAAGCAGCTCCTTACCGTTGACAGATCCTGACTATCTAGCTAGCTTCAAATATAACAGCCAGCTTTTGAAGGGCAAGCGATTGAATACGAATGAAGAACTTCTGCCAGGTATGACGCGGACTGAGCCCAGCGAGTTTGTGGCTGCTACCGATTTTGTCGTTGATGAACTTAACGCCGTGTCCCTGCGCGGGCACGTGCAATTAGGAACAAATCACCACACGCCGTGGGGAGTGGTGCATGGAGGACTGTTCACCACAATTGTAGAAAGCGCCGCCAGTATTGGGGCGAGCTTCGCCGTCAACGAGTATGGACAATTTGCTGTCGGGGTTCACAACGCCACGGATTTTTTACGGCCAGGTAGTTCCGGCTTGGCTCTAGTTGAGGCCACAGCTTTGCATCAAGGCCGTACCCAACAATTATGGGAAGTCATCATCACCGACGACGCTAGTTCCAAGGTGCTGGCTCGCGGGCAACTGCGCCTACTGTTAAATCCCCGTATTTGA
>NZ_NRGT01000040.1:0-11404 GCF_002332285.1 Glutamicibacter sp. BW77
TGCTGCCCAGGACCCCCTTTATGCTTTTACAGTGCTTAGATGCTGCGAGTAGCGAACTGTGCGTCGTGGCGCGGAAGTCGGCCAAACCATGCGTCAGCACCTGGCTTACCAACGTTAACTATTAGGAACGACTTGTTGCGGCCATCGGCGTTCACCACGGCGTCAATCGCAGCTGCATCAAAGCCGGCCATTGGGCCAGCGGCTAAACCAACGGCGCGTACTGCCATGATGAAGTATCCGGCCTGCAACCATGCGTTGTTATTTCCGATAGCGGTGCGCGCACCCTGATCTTCAAACATTGCTTTGCGTTCTGGAGCATGTGGGAAGAATGATGGGAATTCTTCGTGCCACTCGGTATCGAACGAAAGAATGGCCAGGGCCGGTGCGGTCAGCGCTTTCTGTGCGTTAGTGCCGGCCATAGTCTCTGAAACCTTTTGACGAGCCTCAGCGCTTTTCACCCAAGTGATGCGCAGTGGCTGGTTATTCATGAGAGTTGGACCCATTTTCATGGTGTCGTAGATTGCATCAAGAACTTCATCTGAGACCGGCTCATCGCTAAAGGCGTTTGCACTACGGGCTTCGAAGAACAGCTGATCCGCCGCGTCCGAGTTAATGCTTAGCATTTCGTATGGCTGGGTTTCAGTCTGAACCGACATGTGATGCTCACTCTCGAAAGTTGATTGTATCCAAGAGGTATAACGGAAAACTCGGCCTAGGACATTCCGCATCAGCCATGTGAGCTGTAACACAACAGGTATCGGTGAGGTTATAAAAGGTACGTCGCGCCACTAACAAACTCAGGCGTGCGATGGGGGCACAACGCCGAAGAAAGATCAGTTCGTCCATGACGCAACGTACCTTTTAATCACTGCGGATTAATCACTGCGGAACTCTTGATGATGCCACTCGCAAAACATCACCAATTTCCCTGCGGTGATCGGTCTTCACCGATACATCTATAACTTATCGCGATTCCAAGAAAAGCGAAATCATACTTAAGTAGGAGGGTAGGGCCTAGAACGGGATACTGGCAGTGAGTACCCACTGTCCATCTACAACCTCCGCATTGAACCGTCCGCCGAAGGCATTCATCCGGTCTCGCATACCAATAAGGCCAATTCCACCGACCGGCTGGTCACCCTTTATAGGTTTCGACTTCGGTATCTGATTAGTCATTTCAAGGATCGCGTTGGACCCAGAGATCTCTAAACGCAGATCACAGGAACCCTCGCGCTTGCCGTGTTTAATAATATTCGTCGTCGCTTCCTGCATCACTCGATACAACGCAGTCTGTGCAGAACGCGGAAGTTCAGAGATTTTTTCGTCGGTGTGAGAGGTCACAGAAAAACCGGAATCTTTTAGCCGTTGCGAAAAGATCTGCAGGCCTTGAACTGCATAAACAGTGGTTGCCGCGGGCTTATCGGCGCTGCCGCCCGACGAATCACTCATTGTCCCGTCGGTTCGCAATACATTGAGCATCAGTCTTAAGTCGTGGAGCGTCTCGGTACTGAGCTTTGCAATAATGTCGATTGCATCCATGGCCGCCTGGCCACTGTTAGCAAATTTTGCAGCTTTAGACTGCATAGCCACCACGGTGATGTCGTGGGCGACAATATCGTGCAAGTCCCGAGCGATGTTTTTACGTTCGAGTTCAATCGCGACTCGGTTTTGTTCGCGGCTCTCTTCCATCAACCGAATCGCACTAAGATTCCTCTCGCGGAGGTTGAATATAATCAGCGCCAAGAAAAATGATAAACCTGCCACGGGGATAATTACCACGAGAAGAATTGCATCCTCGCCCGCACGAACGCCATATTGCCCCATCCATACGGCGAGAATTCCCAAGTACCAGTAACGTACCAATGGCGATAGTTCAGTGGCAGCCAGCGCGCTGAACGTAACTATTGAAAAAATTAGAGTTAAAACTAAACCAGCATCCCAGAAAAAGAAAAAAAGGATGGCTAGATACATCCCCAGGGACGTTGCAATCCAACGCAAGCCAACAGCCAAGGCAATTGAGAGCAAAAGCCCGACAACCGCTCCACGAATCGACCGCTCTGGGGTATTTTCAATACCGCTAATAAGGAGCGTCGCAAATTCAGAGGCTGTGATTCCTATTAATATCGCCAGACCAGGCCAAACGATTATGCCCCGGCCTGAAAGGTGCTTGCCCAGAAAGCCATTTAGCCACAAACTCATAGGCCGAATATTTCACCGTGCGTTCATCGAAGTCAAATAACGATTAGTTGCAGGCAATACCCCACCGCTTACAGACCCACTGAGAAAAATCCTCGCCTATACCAGCCGGAGTCGCAACGGCCAGTCCCGAATAGGTAGACTCGGCCACCGGTGCCGCGGTTGCAGGTGCAGCTACAGCCAAAGGCGCCGCTACAAGTGCGGCCACTGCCAAAATCTTTAAAGCTTTCATTTCAAACCCCAAAACTATTGAACTTATATACTTCGATTTAAGGCAGGTTGACTCCTGAGCTGCCTCCCATTCAAAGGAAACCAATGGAACAGATTAAGGTCCTCATCGTTGATGATGAGCCTCTTATTCGGCACGCGCTTAGCACGATCCTAGCAACGGATCAGGGAATTGTAACTGTTAATTCGGTACAAAATGGGCAAGAAGCGGTGACCTACTGTGAAGCACACGAAGTAGATGTCGTACTCATGGATTTACAAATGCCAATCATGGATGGCATTGAAGCTACAAAGAACATTAAATCTTTAGAGGACAGCCCTGAAATCCTTGCGATTACCGCATTTTCCTCGGACGACTACCTAGTCCCGGTCCTTGTTGCGGGCGCCAGTGGTTACCTCGTTAAAGACACTGAACCAGGCGAAATTATTAGGGCGGTTTATTCCGTTCACAATGGCTCAGCGGCCATCTCACCGTCGGTTTCGGCTGATCTAATCACCGCGGTTAGAAACGTTCAACGAACGCCTCAAGATACGGCTGACCTTATCGATGATCTGGGTCTAACTAATCGTGAAATGCAAATCCTTGGACTTCTCTCCGAGGGGTTCAATAACACGGAGACAAGCCGGCGCTTGAACATCTCCGAGGCTACGGTAAAAACCCATATGGCGAAGATCTTCATGAAATTAGAAGTACGCGACCGGGTCCAGGCACTCATTGCAGCAACACGGCTGGGGCTCATCGAGATCCCTCGTGACGCTTAAAAGCTGTGAACTACCACTCTTCTAGTTGCCTAACTCCACTTTGCGGGAATAGATTCTGTCGTATTACGTTGAACATGAGCATAGACCACTCAAGTTTCTACTAGGAGGCTCATCTTGCCAGCTTTTTTCGGACCACCGTCAGACGGCTCGTTCGAGGAATTCCTCTCCCGGTTCCTCTCCTCACGTGCCCAGGCCGCGCGCCCCATCGACATCACTCGTCTGCTCTCGCAGCGCACCCACGAAGCGGTATCCATCGCCGCCGGATTCGCCCACGAAAACGGACATTCCGAAATTGATGCGTTGCACCTGCTAGTCGCGCTGCTCCGCACCGAGCCTGCCGGACAACACCTGAGCGCAATGGGTGTGGATCTTGAAGCCCTATCCAAGGACGCAATTCAGCGCCTGCCACGCCGCGAAGAGTCAACCGAGAAGCCTTCTCGTCTCTCCTCCGCTGCGCAGCGCAGTCTCTTTGATGCTTATCAGGTTGCTCGAAACTACGGTTCGACCTATATCGATCCGGAACACCTATTCCTGGCCTTTGTCTTCTCACCAGACTCCCCCGTGGGTATGCTGCTCGCACAACACGGCATCACTGGCCAAAGCCTGCAACAGGCAGCCATGGAGCAAGCCCAGCGTGCGCAGTCCGGCGAAGCTGAGACTGGCGAAGAACAAGATGTGTCAATGCTCGAACGCTACGGCACCGATTTGACCGCTTTGGCATCTGACGGGCAAATCGATCCGGTCATCGGTCGCGATGACGAATTGGCTCAAGTCGTTGAGATCTTGGCTCGTCGCACCAAAAACAACCCGGTACTTATCGGTGAAGCTGGCGTGGGTAAGACCGCGATCGCCGAAGGACTGGCTCGCGCCATTGTTGCCGGCGAAGTCCCGGAGCAAATCCGCGGAACTCAACTGATCTCCATTGACCTTCCAGGAATGCTCTCTGGAACGCGTTACCGCGGAGACTTTGAACAGCGCTTGACCGGACTGCTCGAGGAAGTCGCTGACGCGGAGGGGCAGACCATCATCTTTATTGATGAAATGCACCTGCTAGTTGGCGCTGGTTCCGGAGAATCCGGGAACATGGATGCAGCTAATATCCTCAAACCACGTCTAGCTCGCGGTGAACTGCACCTGATCGGCGCCACCACACTAGATGAATTCCGCAAGGTTGAAAAAGACTCGGCTCTGGTACGTCGCTTCGGCAAGGTCACCGTGGGAGAACCTTCTCAGGAAGTCGCCCTGGCGATCCTTGAAGGGTTGCAAGAATCATATGAAGATCACCACCAGGTGCAATACACCCCTGAGGCATTAAAAGCTGCGGTCTCGCTGTCGGCGCGCTACCTGACCGACCGTCGGTTGCCGGATAAGGCAATCGATCTGCTCGATATTGCTGGCGCTCGTAGGTCTATCGCCGCTGGTGGCACCGAGGACGTACAGGCACTACGCAATGAGCTGGTCGAGGCAGACCGTGAAAAGGCCCGTGCGATCGGCGAGGAACGTTATGAAGATGCCAGTGCATGGCGCGATCATAATGCCGCTCTCACTGAGCGCATCACCGCTGCCGAAAAAGCCGGTGATTCTGGGATTACTCGTGTAGTTGATGAAGCCCAAATTTCCGAGGTCATCTCTCGCTCCACCGGAATCCCGACCTCCCGGATCAACGGGGATGACAAGAACCGGTTGGCCTCCTTGGAAGAACAGTTGCATGCCTCGGTTATCGGTCAGCACGACGCAGTTGCGGCTGTCTCCCGTGCGGTGCGCCGTAGTCGTACCGGTTTAGCTCCGGCACAACGTCCTATTGGTTCCTTCTTGTTCCTCGGCCCGACCGGCGTGGGTAAAACCGAGCTGGCTAAGGCTCTAGCTAATAACCTGTTCGGTTCAGCCGATGCCTTAGTACGGATCGATATGAGCGAGTACGGAGAAAAGCACACCGTCTCGCGGCTCATCGGTGCCCCTCCAGGCTATGTGGGACACGACGAGCCAGGACAGCTAACCGAAAAGGTACGCCGCAACCCGTACTCGGTGATTTTGCTCGATGAAATCGAAAAGGCTCACCCCGATGTATTCAACGTGCTCTTGCAGGTCTTGGATGACGGACGTTTGACCGATACTGCCGGACGCACCGTCGACTTTTCCAATACCCTGATCTTGATGACCAGTAACCTCGGCGGCGAATACCTCGCGAACAAGGCCGGTAACTTTGGTTTCACCTCGGTCAATGCGAGTAGCGAGAAGGCCGAAATTCGGGCCAAGGTCATGGGCAAGGTGCGTGAGTTCATGCGTCCCGAGTTCCTGAACCGCCTGGACGAGGTACTACTGTTCGGTAAGCTCAGCGAGTCTGAGATTGCGCAGATTGTGAAGCTGGTTCTCGATGAGACCGGCAAGCACCTGGCGGAGCAGGAACTGAAACTTCACGTCACCGATGCTGCTGTTTCATGGTTGGCAAAGGAAGGCTACGATCCAGAATTCGGCGCTCGTCCACTGCGTCGCCTGGTTCAGCGCAAGGTCCAAGATGCCATTGCCGACCTGCTGATCGGTGACGAGCTCAACGCCGGCGACACCGTAGAGGTCGACTTCGCGGCAGGACAGCTAAAGGTTGCCAAGCAGGTCCCAGCCACGGAAATCGCACCAAGCGAACCGGTCATGGACTACTTCGGCAGCTAAGAAATTCCCTCAAGCGGGGCTAACGGATCATTTCGATCCGTTAGCCCCGCTTGTGTTTAATCGTCACTATCAATTCCAAGCTCTATGTCTTTACGGAACAATAAACGCGCATCTTGTCCTGTAGGAAGGCCTCGATAGACTGATAATTGACCAATACTCCGGAGGTTTCATGCGCTCGCGTCTTCTTTTTACCATTGCTGCCGTGTCTTTAGTGTTGGCAGGATGCTCAAGTCCGCCCGACGCGATTGTCTCGGCATCTGAACCGAACGACAAAGAGACTCACGCTCCTGTTGCTTCTACTTCAACTTCAGTTTCAGCTACTTCATCTGTTGAGGCGGCGGCTGTTTCGCCCACGCTAAAGGCAAGCGGACAGGACTGGGCTGATTCGAAAATCCAAGCTTGGTTGGATAATTCGGGGATCAAGTCGGTGAAGGGGTTCTATCCCCCAAACAATTTGATGATCAGTTGGAGCGGTTCAGAACCGGGGCATCTCGAAATAGTCCTTGATAACTCTTATCGATTCAACCAAGACGGAATGCTTCAAAGCTACGAACGTCCCACCGATGAACTTCGAATAATGGGCCTCGTGATGTTCGAAAGCATCGGTGAACAATCACCAGAATTAGAATCAGTAACGTTTGCTACCGAGAATGGGAAATACTCGGGCACTTACTCCCGAGCCCGAACTGGTGCCGATCCTAATGATCGTGACGCTTGGGCTGAAGAGAAGTATGTGCAGTGGCTCGATTCGATGAATGATACTTATGAGTCATTTTGCGGTGCGACCATCAAGAAACTTGCAACTTATCGTAGCTGCATCCCGACCGACCCACACGCGTACATTGATTCCGTAGAATCCCCTGATTTTGGCGAACTAGTAGTGACCTTGGCCCCCGGCAATTGGCAAGACAACACCTACGACACGAAATCACTTCCGGGCGTTAATTTTGTATCCGGAAACATGATGCTCAAGATCAATAGCAAGGCTCATGGAAATGAACAGGTGGAAAAGCTGACCGTTATCGTCGAGGGATCCGATGAAACGAGCACCGAGTTCAAAAATCCTCCCACGGAGTAGGTTCGCCACGGGCACCAGTCCCGACCCCTTGAACACCCCAGAAAGAACTACGCTTGATCCTATGAGCCAGGAAATACTTATCCCAGGGGAAGACGGCCACCTAAGCGCATCTCTAGACGTTGCGGATGATGCATTTGCGTTTCTCATCTTGGCTCACGGGTCAGGCGCTGGGAAAGATCACGACTTTATGACTGGGTTTGCTTCAGCCATAGTGCAGCACAGGGTCTCGGTGTTGCGCTTCAATTTTCCCTACATGGACGCCAGTAAAAAGTTCCCAGACAAGGCGCCGATTGCCGTTGCCGCGTGGAAACAAGTCCACCAGTGGGCCGCGGATAACCTTGCGGCCGGACTTCCCATTTTTACCGCAGGAAAATCTTTCGGTGGACGCATGGCTTCCCTTGCTGCCAGCGAGGGGATGCCCGCCGAAGCATTGATTTTCTTAGGCTACCCACTGCACGCCCCGAAGAAGGAAGACAAGCTCCGCGACGAGCACCTTTACCCACTAACTATTCCCATGCTTTTTCTTGAGGGAACCCGTGATCCATTCGCCAATCCAGCGATCATCAATCGTGTGGTCTCGAACCTGAACGCAGAGAGCCAAATTGTCTGGTTTGAAGGTGGGGACCATTCATTCAAGGTCGCCTACTCGGGCCGTTCGGTAACTCAGGATGGCGCCACATTAGCCGAGCCCACCGCCACGTTTATTCGTAGCCGGCTTAGCTAAGACTTCAAAAAGTCGTGTGGGTCGGACAGAAACTCTCGCCACTGCTTAATGAGTTCAAGCTGATCGTATTCACTTTCGCGCATACCCCACGAACCAATTTCTAAGATCTTCGCGCCCGCGAACGCTGCCAGAACGGGCGAATGAGTGGAAATGATCAGCTGCGAGCCTCGCTCTACTATTCCGCTCAACTTCCGCACCAAGGCAGTACATCCCGCTAAAGACAAAGCTGATTCAGGTTCGTCCAGAAGCCATAGTCCTTTGAGGTTTATTCGCTCATCGACGAGATCCAAGAAAGATTCGCCATGGCTGCGCTCATGCAACGCGGAGCCCAACGCCGATTGTTCTAAGTATGTGTAGAAGGAATGCATGGTTTCTGCACGAAGAAAGAACCCCTTCCGCGAGGCAGCCGCACCACGATGGAGTTTGAGCATTTGCGCGAGGGAAGATTCCGATGCTCGGGTCACGTGCATCGCGCCGGTAGAGCCACCTTCCGGGTTCATCCCGTAGGCGATCGCCACAGCTTCGAGCAATGTAGATTTACCGACACCGTTTTCTCCCACGATCACGGTGACTCGACCCAAATCCAGACCTTCGAGAAGCAGTTGTCGCACCGGTGGCAAAACTAACGGCCATTGCACCGCAAGTGGTGCTCCCGGGTCCAGCGACTCCACACGACGCACGGGCAAGAACAGGTCACTTTGATTCATCGCCACAGGTTGTCTATCGCTGTTGTTGCAAGAATCGGTAAACCTCGGTTTCATCTACGCCAGGGAACGCTCCGGTGGGCATCGCTGCCAAAAGGTGCGTATTTGCGCGAGTAGACGGCCAAGCGTTTCCAAACCATTCGCTGGATAACTCCGCCGGCGGGCGTCTGCAACAGTTTTCATCTGGACACGTCGACTGGCAACGTTCCTTGGTGTCGCGGCCACGAAACCATTTAACATGCTCAAAAGGAACCCCGATGGATAGCGAATACAGCCCCGAAGAGTGCCGTTCGGTACGCGCAGTACACCAGTAGGTGCCATTTACCGTATCGGTGTACTGCTCGAAGGAACGGAATTTATCCATCTGTTCAAAGACCACGCGACTTGTCCAATAACGGCAAATGCTCTGCCCTTCGATAGCGCCGGTGTGATCCGCCGGGAAATTTACTCGGTCGTTTTCATAGGCCTTATGCAATATCCCCGATTCGTGGACCTTCTGAAAATGGCAGGTTACTCCCAGATGTTCTGTTGCCAAGTTGGTAAACCGGTGAGCTGCAGTTTCATAGGAGACCGCAAAGGCGTCGCGCAGATCCTCAATCGCGATTTCTCTTTTGGCCTTCGCCTGCCGCAAGAACTCGGTGGTTGATTTCTCAGGCATCATCAAGGCCGCGGCAAAGTAGTTCGTCGCGACGCGCTGGTCCAAAAAGTTCGCATAGCTGGTGGGGGCTTCGTGGCCCAGAATGTAGTGGCCCAACGCTTGAAGCAGTACCGAACGTGGGTCATGCTCGGAGCGACTGGCCTGTGTTAGATAGATTCTCTTGTTCTTCAAGTCAGTCACCGACCGGGTGGAATGCGGAAGATTACCAACAAATCGGAGGCTGAATCCAAGGTGTTCAGCGATATCAGCTGCACGGTGATGCGATAGCGGTCCAGCGTCATGGCCCACTGCCGCAAGCACCTTCGAGGCTTCTTGCTCAATTTCCTTGTAGTAGTTATTACGCTGACGCATCTCTTGGCGTAGCGCGGTGTTTGCACGCCGCGCTTCTTCCGGAGTTGCAGCCTGTTCTTCAAGACGGCGTTCTAGTTCATTTTGTAATCCTACGAGTGATTCGAGTACGTCCATGGGTAAACGCGTACCTACGCGCACCTTCGGTAATCCCAATGCCTCATAGAGCGGGCCTCGTTGCGCACGTTCCAGATCAATTTCCAATGCTGCGCGTCGTGTAGGGGGCTCGGATCCCAAAAGATCATCAACTCCCACTTGCAATGCTCTGGCCAATGACTTGAGCAGCGAAAGTTTCGGTTCCCGCTTGCCATTTTCTATCAGTGATAGTTGGCTGGGAGCCGTTCCCACTAGCGCCGAGACATCGTCTAACGTCAACGACTTTGCTTTGCGCAGGTGGCGAATTCGTCGGCCAAGCGCAAGCGTATCGAGCTCCGGGTCCAGAGCAGACTCGGATTCGATGTCAACGGAGAAATTACGATTCCATGTGGATGCAGTCACATTCACAGCCTAAGCGAAGAACAATCAATTTTTCTAGGAATTCGCCCTAAATGACAATAATTGCGTGCGACAAGAACAACCGCGTCAAAAGATTTTCTGTTCTTTCCTCTAAACCGATCGCAGCGTTAGCTGGCTTCTGTTTCACTCAACCAATTATTTCTTCCATTTCATGACTTCAACGTACGCATCATTTGTTGAGTACCCTGTTCCGCGCACGCCCCAGGCAAAGTAGTCGCCGTTGCAGAAGGCCGTGCCTGTTAGCCCTTCCTTTGCAACCTTAGAAAGTTCATTGGTTTCTAGATCCAGTAAGTACTGCCAACCATCACTCGCGCCTCCGCTGTCCGCCACCTGCCAGGCAGCATGCTGTCCGCAGATTGCGTAGCCCACAGCGCGTGAATCAGCTGGCAGTGCGACGGCTGTAACATCCTTATTCTGAAGATTAGTCACTAAGAACTTGTCAGCCAGCTGAGCCATCAGAGTTTCCCCTTGCCCAACTAATCCCGTAAATGCCACGGTGTCATCGAGCAACGAGCTTCCGGTGAGTAGAACTTCAGGATCCGCTTGCTTGGTATGAAGCGAAATTGATTTTGCTACGTGCTTCTCGGAATTCTTTTCGGTGCCATTTTCAGTCACCAAATCTAAAACCGCGATCCCCTGATCCAGCACGGCGGGACTGGTGGCATCATCAGCGAAAATCTTGCTTTTGTCATCTTCAGATAGCGAATGTTGGAGGACCGAGGATGAAGTTGACCCGTTAGCCTTGGTGGTCAAAGTTGACCAATATACGGACTTATCGTCCGCCACCGGGACAGCTACCTCGACATTCCACTCATCGTTGCCAAATTCATCATCGTTTTTTGACTTCGCCAATAACTTTGATTGATTCCCTGGGCCGCCGGTGAACAGCCGCCAGGTTCTAGAGGCTGATCCATAATTGGGGCTTTCTACCCAGAGATAACCATCATCCGTGGAAAGCGCGGAGGTGACGGTACGGTTACCATCACCTTCAACCAGCTTCCGAGTACTTCCAAATGCAGTGAACTCTCCATTTTTTGCAAGCCCGATTTCACCATGGTCACTCAATTTGGTATCTGCTTGTGTGGGTCTCATCTGCTGTGACAGCTCGCCTAGGACCTCGCCTTGGCTGCTTAGCCCCAACCCCGAGAGGAAATTCGAGTGCTTTTGCCAGTTATCCGTTGAATCCTGCACGGTGAATTGATCTTCAAACGCGACTTCAGTGGCAGCGCCCAGCTCGACAACTCGTGCGCTGACTTCCTTCCCACTGCCCCATTGGACCTCAGAAAGAGTCTGCGGTTGAGTCACACCGTTGTCAATTGCGCCGGGATTTGTCGCGGCCCCATCACTTGAAACACACGACGTGCTCAGACAAAGCGCCGCTGTTAGTAGGCCAAGGCTGAGGAGTCGGGATTTAGGTCGCAAGGTCGATCCATTCTCTGGTCCGGTCACTGACTCAGGCTGCACGACATCAAATTTTCCTCGCCGGCCTGCTGATCTTCATACTAGCCCAGATTTTTCATCAG
>NZ_NRGT01000041.1:0-129906 GCF_002332285.1 Glutamicibacter sp. BW77
AGCTACGGTGGGTATTCTTTTGTGTTAAATGAATCTGGAGCGTGACTCACCGATGCGGCTGAGTCACGCTCCAGACTGCTGTAAGCGGTGTTAGTTCGTCGGGGTGAGGATGATGCGCAGTGGTGCGAGCAGTGCCTCTTCCTCGGCTGGGAGTCCGAAGGTCTCGGCCAGCATCACGATGAACGCTGAACCCATGGTCGGGTGCAACATGTGGTGGTTGGTGTAGACCAACGGGATTTCGTCTTCGTCCTCGTCGGGGTCCACCTCGTAGGCTTCGGTGTCGATTGGACGTGCCAGCACCAAGTGGTCGCCGTTTTCTACGAACAGTAGTTCATAGCGGTAACCATCTTCGTAGAGCAGAATGCTGTTTGGCTTATCTGAGGGACCGAAGTACTCAGGGTTTTCGGCAACGAATGGCAGTTCGGAAACTTCTTGCCAATTTACCGCCAGGTTCACGAAGTCGGTGAGCCGCTCGGCGAAGTCCTCGGCGGTGAGTGGGTACTCAGGGTCGAAGGTGTATACCGGTTCAAAATCGGCGTCCGAATCGTCTAACGCTGGGGTGGTGACAAAGAATGCCTCGCCATGGAGCACGAGTGCGAAGTCGATGTCAGAATCTACAAACTTGTAGACCAATCCATCTTCATCGGCGCGGTCTAAAGCAATGTTGTATGGCACGTGGGCGGCTGCGATGATGCCGTCCAACTCTTCGACCTTCGAGACCAGATCGGCTGGAACATCGACACCATTAATACTGTTTCCCATAGTGTTCCTTTCGACCTTTATGACGGGCAAGATGCCCTTATGCGAAACCTAGCACGGCGGTAGTGGCAACGTGTAACAAGCCACTCCGTGCGCTTGGTCTGACGCGAAACAAGAACCGAGAAGTTGCCCCTCGCTCTTGCTTGTGTGCCAGTCTAACCATGTGCTGGCACCTGCGATAGCCACTAGCCTGCGTTGGCGGCCGCCTCGGGATCTTCACCGTTGGTCATTGCTAGTAGGCGGCGGAAGATTGCAGGTCCTTCGTCGCCGATTCCATCGTGGTGGAATTCCTCGGTGACCCAGGCCTGCAGCCCGTTGACTTGGGAAGCGGTGCGCAAGGAAAGTTCGCGGTCCACATAAACATCGTCGTGATAAACCGCAGCCGCCACCGGAACCGTATTCTGCGAAAGGACATCCAGATCGTAGAGTGGCCCGAAATGTTCGTGCTCAGCTAAAATTCTTGCCACCTCTTCGAAGGGCCGGAGTACCGGATCGTCGGTGAAATGCCAGCGATAGATCATCTCTCCGGTCAAAAGTGGGGTGTCCGAATGTTCTGTGAAATCCGGGAATTCTTCCATGACGGACTCGGCGGCCCAATTGGTAGCCGCGCCTTGCGCATAAATGGTTTCATGCATCAGCGCGTAGAGCGGGTTCGTAGCGAAAGAGGCCTGAGCGTAGAGGGTTGCCAAGAAGGTGTCGGAAAGTCGTTCTCCACCTGGAGTCGATACGAAGGCTTCTTCAAAGACATGGTGCAACAGGTGTACTCGAGTATTGCCACCTAAGAACATTCCCAGCATCTGCACCAAAGGCACGGTGACTTTGCGACCGTCGGGCAACAACTCGTCGTCGTTGTGCCTCAGGTGCTCATAAATTTTGTGCAACGTATCAAAATCCTGCGGGTACCAGGAGAAGTACTCACGGTTACGTTCGGCCATGCGCTGATAGGTGGAGCGGTAGACAGTCTGCGCATCACCGTCCAATGAAGCCAGGCCCCCGGTGACTAAACACCGCTCCAACGAGTGAGGGAACATGGAGAGATACGTCAGCGTGCAGAAGCCACCATAGCTCTGACCCAAGGTGCTCCACTTGTTGATAGCTAAGTGTTCGCGCAGTGCCTCTGCATCACGAACGATTGAGTCCGCGCGGAAGTGTGACAAGTAGCGGGCCTGAGCTGCTGCGTCGCCGCGAAGCCCCAAAGACTGGCGGTTAGCAGGGGTGGAGAGGCCAGTGCCACGCTGATCTAGTAGCAGTACGCGGAAGTTTTTGGCAGCTTCGGCTAGCCAGCCCGACAAGGAGCCGGGGCGCGGTGATTTACCGCCGGGGCCGCCTTGCAAGAATAGCAACCAAGGCTTTGACTCATCGGTGCTAATTTCGCGGGCGAAGACGGTGATTTTTTCACCGTTTGGGTCATGATGATCTAGGGGAACTTCAATACGGTGTTCGGTGACATCCATGCCGCGGTAGTGAATCATCGAGCCATCTCCTGTAGTGCGTCGCCGTCCAGCCGGCGGGTGCTCCAGCCGTCCATGGTGGACGAACCGATCGAATCATAGAATCCAATGGCTGGAGCGTTCCAGTCAAGAACGGCCCATTCCATTCGGCGGTAGCCGCGATCTATGCAAATTTGTGCGAGTGTCTTCAACAGTGCGGTTCCGGTTCCTTCACCACGTTCACTGTCACGAACGTAGAGGTCTTCCAAATGAATACCGTGACGCCCTTCCCACGTGGAGTACGTCAGAAACCACATCGCGATACCGACCAGCTGGCCTGACTCATCCTCGGCGACGTGCGTGAATACCTTCGGGTCTGCGCCGAAAAGGTGCTTTTCCAGCTCGTCGACGGTGTTTTTGACCGCGTCTGGTTCCTTCTCGTAGACCGCTAGTTCGTGGATTAATTCCAGGATCTGGGGGCAGTCTGTAAGGCGCGCTTCTCTGATTGTGCTCATGTGTTTAAGCTTACCGCCGTCATGTAGCTATATCGTCGGTGACCAGTCCTAAGGTTGAATTCATGATGGGTGGACACCACGCCATGAGCGGCGCGGCCGCCTGGCTTGCAATAACAACTCCGGTAACGGTTGGTTCGATGAATCTTGGATTCGGCGTACTCCATATGGAGCGGTGGGAAACCTTGGCCGGCGCGATCGTTTGCGCCGGGGCAGCGTTGCTTCCCGACGCGGACCATCACAAGGCGACGATTGCGCGTTCCTTGCCACCGATTTCAAATATGGTGACTCGGATGATCGGTAAGGTTGCTGGCGGACACCGTAACGGTACCCACTCAATCTTGGGGATCTTGTTCTTTATATTTATTGCCTGGTTGGCTGATTCTTGGTCAACGGAAGTGGACCAACTGGGGGTGGTCTATCCCGGGGCGGCGCTCTTCGCGATCTTGCTGATTTCCTTCGCGGTAAAGAGCGTGAAGTTCATGCCTCCGCTTTTGTGTTGGGTGATTGCGTTGGCTGCTGGCGCGTTTGTTGGAATGAACGCACCGGATGAGAGAGCTTGGTTTCCGCTGGCGGTCACCGTTGGGGTGATCGTTCACATCGTGGGGGATATGCTCACCATTGGCGGTTGCAACCTGTTGTGGCCGATCAAGATTGGCGCGCCTCGCTGGTTCCGCAAGCTACCGGTGATCGGTGACTGCTGGAAAGCGAACGGACGCGTAGCACTTCCGATCCTTGCCGAAACCGGATCGAAAGCGGAATGGATCCTTGCCAGCCTCCTGACTTCCTATGTCGCAGTTGCGATAATTCTGACCTAGCTTGAGCGTTCGTATTCGGTGATGCTGACTCCCGATTCGAAGTTTCGGGTACGGGTGTGGCTAAACGGAAACGGCTGGTAACTTGCCTGCCCGAACAGCGCAATGCCCGAGCCAAAAACCAACGGGTTGCGTTTGAGGACGAGCCGATCAATTTCAGGTAGCAGCTCGCCTGCTAGCGCTCCGCCGCCACAAAGGTAGATGTCCAAGCCGGATTCCTGTTTCAACTCGCGGATCCTGGCCAGTGGATCATGAGTAAGTTCGACATTCTCCGGCACGGTGCGCGCATTTCTGGATGCGACGATCTGATGCAAATGCGCGTAGGGGTTATCTATTCCGCCACTGATTTCTGGGTTGTAGGTATTCCACCCCATGATGACGGTGTCAAAGATCGTGTGGGGAGCAGCGAGCCCCAAAGCTTGCTGCACGTGGGAAGGAACGGCATCGGTGTATTCTCCGAGCACCACGTGCATATGGTCACCTTCGACAGGGAAAGCTGAAGGATCGCCATTAGGCGCGGCGATGTATCCATCGAGGCTCACCGCTACATAGTAAACGAGCTTGCGTGGCATTTTTGGCTCCGCCCAATAGTGGATAAAATCCACGACAAATCCTAGAGCAGGATTCTTAAGGTGTACAGAGAACGACAAAAAAGGACATCGATTTCAACTTTGACTTCATACCGTCCCGTTAAAGTTTCCACCTACGGCCGAAACCAGTAACGGTTGCGCTGGGCGGTGGAAACACCCTTAGAAACGGCTCAGTCTCAAGAGGAATTACGCCAACGTTCAGTAGCAGTTTGGCTTGACGGAGCCGCCACGCATCGAGGATCTATCGCGACCAAGATTAGAAATCTATATGCTGCCCGGGGCAGCGACTTTCGGTACTGTTCATCAGTCGATGTGCTGATAGTCCATGGCAGGATTAATCTTGTGAACAACATCTTTCTGACGGGACAGCTGATTTGCCACGACGTCGATGAAATTGCAATTGTTGTGGAATTTTTGCCTAAGCATATTGAGCTGACACGTGCTGAGCTTGGATGCGTCTTCTTCGAGGTGAACCAAACTGACGACCCGATGGTATGGGATGTCGCGGAGTGTTTTCGCGACGCAGCATCCTTTGAGCTGCATCAAAGCCGAGTGCAATCCAGTGATTGGGGACGAGCCACGACAGGAATGAAACGACAATACTCAGTGTCAGGATTTTAGAAGCAGTGTCCTCGCTGCCTGGCCCTTGTTGGAGGCTTCAGAATCTTCAGTGACCGAAATGGCTACTGGTTTGAGGCGTGCACGGCCGGTGAATTTGTCGCTCACAACGGCGCAGCTTAAAACCTGGTCGGTTGGCTTCGCCCGGTCCTCGTTGGCCCCGGAGTGCGAACAGCTAGCCATGCGTTGCCGAACTATGGAGAATCTAAGCGGCTCCTCTTGGCCTCATCAGAGTGTTCAGGAGCAGGAGTGCCTGCACAATTACTCGGATGGATCAATGACACGGCTGGGTCTTAGGAATGTCGCCGACCTGCTTTGCGTGACTGCCAACAGTTACGCTTTTAGAATGGATCCTTTGATTCAGCCTGCCTTGGATGCTTCGGAATATCGGCTGCGTCCATTTACATTGCAAGATGCTGGATTGGTTCGGCAAGCTTCGCTCGACCCACTGATTCCGCTCATCACTACTGTTCCCGCCAACGCTGCAGATGAAGAAATAGTCGATTACATCGGACGGCAACATCAGCGACTTGTTACTCATTCCGGATACTCTTTCGCCATCGCGGATGCAAAAACCGATCAAGCCGTGGGCCAAATCGGCCTGTGGCTGAAAAACATCGATCAGGGTCGGGGCAGCGTTGGCTACTGGGTTGGTGCGGCTCACCGGAATAAAGGGATAGTCTCTAGCGCCCTAGATGCCTTATCAACGTGGGCAATTGCCCGGCGGGACATTCACCGTCTCGAACTCTATGTGGAACCATGGAATGAAGGCTCTTGGCGAGCGGCGGAGCGGTGTGGATACACGCGTGAAGGGCTGCTGCGTAGCTGGCAGGAAGTCGGCGGGCTGCGTAAAGACATGTACATGTACTCACGCCTCAAATAAAGAGCATTCAAGCGGTGCCACTTGAAAAAGCTTGAGTTCGTGCCATGGCCTTGCTGTCTAAAAAGTTTCCCTCCGTTTCCACTGGCTGCTCAGAAGATCCTGTGAGCCATTACGCAGGACCCTCAACAGAGGACAGTCTTCAGCGATTGATCTTGGCTGTAAAGTGAGGTGCTATGCCGCTGGGACGAGAGTATCGGAAGCTTTGGGCTGGAAACGCCGCTTCAAATTTCGGGGATGGCATAAACTTCGTTGCCATTCCACTTCTGGCTACCGCACTTACCTCTGATCCCGTGCTGATTGCAGGCCTATCGATGGCCTATACGGCGGCAAAGCTCATGGTGGTTCTGCCCATCGGCGCGTTTGTGGATCGGCTAGACCGCAAAACCATTCTGTGGATCGCCAATCTCAGTCGAAGCATTCTCTTGATCGCACTGGCGGTAGTAGTAGTTAGCGGGGCAGGGTCAATCGCCGCACTCTACGTAGTCTTTAGCCTAATAGGCATCCTAGAGACAGCAGCAGACAACTCGGCACTATCGATATTGCCGTCAGTTGTTGGTAGCAAAGACTTGGATAAGGCCAACAGTCAGATTACGGCGACTCAACTTATCGCTGATGAATTCATTGGACCACCCACTGGGGGCCTATTATTTGCTGCCGCAGTATCGTTACCCATTGCAATCACGGGTAGCGCCTACGCTGCGGCGGCGCTATTTTTCTTGGGAATGACCGGCACCTTCCGAGCTAAGCCCCGAACGAAACAGCCTCCTTCGTTGCGCCGCGAAGTGTTCGAAGGTGGTGCATGGCTCGTTCGACACAAGTTATTACGTTCCTTGGCTATCGTCAGCGGGTTAGTCAGCATCGCATATATGATGCCGTTTTCTATCCTTGTCCTCTTCGCCGAGGACGTCTTGGGGCTTGGCTCCGCGGGCTATGGTCTTTTACTTTCTGTATCGGCGCTCGGCGGACTTCTTGGATCAGCCATTGCCTCAAGGCTGCGACGTAAATTCGGATACGCGGCCATGACGACAGGAAGCTTATGCCTTGGATCAGTTAGCCTGTTTGCCATCTATCTGACCGATATTCCATGGTTGGTGGCAGCGCTACTGGCCGTTTACATTTTGCATGCCGTGCTTTTTGGTATCTGTGTCAGTTCGTTGCGCCAACGGTTGGTCCCGGATGAACTACGTGGAAGGGTCAACGCCGTCACCAAATTGTTTGGACTTGCTGGTCTTACTATCGGCGCTGGTCTCGGAGGGATATTGGCAACGGTGGGCAGTCTGGCAACTCCGTTCCTCGCTGGAGCGCTTGTCTTTATCGTTTGTGCACTGGTTGTATGGCCGAGTCTGCGGAATTGGGAAAATAGAAGTTCTTCGCTCGAATGACATTCGTTCGACACGAAGGTTACTTGTAGCAGAGGAGGTTCTTAAATTTTCGGGGTCCCGATATTGACGAGATAATGGCTGAGGGAGACTCCCATGTTCTTTGGATCGAGATGAGGGCCACTCTGCGCGGGGCCTGACCACACAGGTGAAGCTGCGCCTCGTTGCAGTTCGAGTGCGGAAAGAATTCATTAGGCAGTCGCGCTCCGCATACGCATTGTCCCGGCGGTCTCCCTGGGGCAACACGGCGATATTGATAGCCACAAATGAAGAAACTTCCATGTGCCGCAGTAGCATCCGGGAGCCGCTGGTATCTACGTGTCATGTCTGAGAACGGTACCGGCCCTGTACCTTCGTCTAGAACACTACTGTTGTCTTACTCGTCCCCAAAAAACCGAGTTAAGAGTATGGCATGAAGCAACAACGGACATATCACGTCGATTCGTGGCGCCACCAGAGTAAGAAGTAGCTTCAGAGTCGGAAAAGCACCCGTCTGCCGCAGTCGAGTCCGGGAAGTCAGCGCCTTTACGGATCTCAGATGAGAACTGTGCCGGACGTATTTCTTCATGCCATAAGTATCTTCGAACATCTGATGCCGCGAAAATTTTTCTCGCGTGGGGACATCAAACGAGACAAGAGCACTGTTGGAAGGTAGCCGGCAAAGTCTGGGCAGATAGGAATACCGAGCACGAGAAGTAGCTCCTATATGCCGCAGCAGTCACCGGGATCTTACGTCCTTGACTAAGAAAGGTATCGGTCGCGTTGCTTCTTCATCCACGACTGTCCAAAACCGTGAAACGCCAAGCCCACGGGAGGGAGGCATAAATCCGGGTTTAAGGTTGGTTGCCGTCCACCTTCGGAGCCCAGCTCACATAGAGTAATCCGGTGCCAACGAGCACCAGTCCCACCTGGAGAAGCGTGGGGATGAAGCCTTCAACGGTGAAGAGCACTGCGTAGTTGCTGATCAGGGCGAGCCATGCGATAAACATGACGAGGCTGCCGAGCATGCGCAGTCGAATGCGATCCATGGCCACGACCATACCGTCGCGGAGGCACGAAAGTACTCCATATTAAGCGAATATTTCGTGAACTGTGAACGTCTAATCCATGCGTCCTACGCCGGTCACCGTGACCACCGGATATCCGGCCTCATCCGAGGCGTCTAGGGAGATGGTTGCGTTGATTCCCCAGTCGTGGTTTTCTTCCGGATCGGCAAAAATCTGACGTACCTCCCAGATACGATTTGGCTTCTCATTGATCACGAAGAGGTTCGAGCCGCGGCCGTTAGGGCCATCGTCGATATCTTCGTGTTCTTCGAAGTAGCTATCCAGCGCCTCGGCCCAGGCATCTGAATCAAAACCGTTGTGCCCATCAAGTTCGCCCAGCGCCTGATCCTGCTCGTCGGCGAAGAGCTTGACGCGGCGGAACATTTCGTTGCGAACCATCACCTTGAAGGCACGCACATTGGTGGTGAGCTTATCCGGTGCTGGGGGAGTGATCTCGGTTTCTTCGTGCAGCTCACCGCGCGAGAGTTCCTCCCACTCATCCAGGAGTGAGGAGTCGATTTGGCGGATCAATTCGCCGAGCCACTCGATGAGGTCTTCCAGATCTTCGCGCAGCGAATCCTGCGGCACCGTTTGGCGCAAGGCCTTGTAGGCGTCGGTGAGGTAGCGCAGTAGTACGCCCTCGGAGCGAGCCAGCTGGTAATACTGAACGAAGTCTGAGAAGCCCATGGCCCGCTCGTACATGTCTCGCACCACGGACTTCGGCTGAAGCTCGAAGTCTGCAAGCCACGGGGCACCGGACCGGTACTGTTCGAAGGCCGCTTCAAGCTTTTCGGCCAGTGGCTGAGGGTAGGTGACTTCTTCCAAAGCTGCCATACGCGCGTCGTAGTCCAGCCCGTCCGCCTTCATCGCGGCAACGGCTTCACCGCGGGCCTTCTTCTCTTGGCCAGAAAGCACCTGACGCGGCTTCTCCAAGGTTGCCTCGATGACCGAAACCACGTCTAGTGCGTAGCTTGGAGAGTCGGGGGAGAAGAGCTCCAGCGCTGCCAGAGCGAAAGGCGAGAGCGGCTGGTTCAGTGCAAAGTTCTGCTGAAGGTGCACCGTCAGCTCGTAGTAGTTGCCGTAGACATCGGGTTCATTGCGGCGAACCACCACACCGGTGGCGATCAGCTCGCGCAGAATGCCTAGGGCGCGTAACTTCAGCTTCCGCTGAGACGCCGGTGTTTCATGATTCTCGGTGAGGATGCGCTTGGCTGCTTCGAAGGCGTTATCTTCGCGTTCCAGCAGGTTCAGTAGCATCGAGTGGGAGACCTGGAAGGAAGACTTCAGCGTTTCCGGATCCGCATGCACGATTTTGTCGTAGGTTTTCTCGCCCCAGGTGACGAAGTTCTGTGGTGGCTTTTTCTTGGGGATCTGCTTGAGTTTGGAGGAGCCTTCGCCGTGCTTCTTCAGCGCCTTTTCCATGGCTTTGTGATTTTCAATGGCATGCTCGGGAGCCTGCACCATTACGGTGCCCGCGGTATCGAAACCTGCGCGTCCGGCGCGTCCGGCAATCTGATGGAATTCACGGGCGTTGAGGGTGCGGGTACGTGTGCCGTCAAATTTGGACAGCGCGGTCATGAGCACGGTGCGGATTGGCACATTGATACCGACACCCAGGGTGTCGGTGCCGCAGATGACCTTGAGCAGCCCGGCCTGAGCGAGCTGCTCAACCAACCGGCGGTACTTAGGCAGCATGCCTGCGTGGTGCACTCCGATGCCATGGCGGACCAGACGGTTCAGCGTCTTACCGAACCCGGCTGCGAATCGGAAGCCTGCTACCAGCTCAGCGATGCGGTCTTTTTCCTCGCGGGTGCATACATTGATGCTCATCAGCCCGGTGGCACGATCGATCGCGTCCAACTGCGAGAAATGCACAATGTAGATGGGGACCTGCTGTGTTTTGATCAGTTCCTCGACGGTTTCCTGTACCGGGTCCAACGAGTAGTAGAAATGCAGGGGGATGGGACGCTCGGAGTGGGCAACGGTGACCGTAGTCTTCCCGGTACGCTCTTCGAGCTCCTTTTCAAAGCGCGAGACATCGCCCAAGGTGGCGCTCATCAGCAAGAACTGCGACTGCGGCAGTTCAATCAATGGTAGCTGCCAAGCCCAACCACGCTGTGGGTCAGCGTAGAAGTGGAACTCATCCATGATGACCACGCCGACATCGGCCCGTGAGCCTTCACGCAAGGCGATGTTAGCCAAGATCTCAGCGGTACAGCAGATGATCGGAGCGTCGGCGTTCACCGAGGAATCACCGGTGACCATGCCAACGTTTTCGGCACCGAAGATCTTACATAGGTCGAAGAACTTCTCCGAGACCAGTGCCTTGATCGGTGCGGTGTAGAAGCTGATTTCATCGCGGGCCATTGCGTAGAAGTGCGCGGCAATGGCGACTAAGGACTTACCTGAGCCGGTGGGCGTCGCCAAAATGACGTTGCTTCCGGCGGCCAAGGCCATGGATGCCTCGTCCTGGGCTGGGTACAAGTCAATGCCACGGGTGGTTACCCAGCGGCCAAATGATTCGTAAATCTCGTCGTCGGAAACGTTCTTGGCATCTGCAGGCAGGTAATCGGTGAGCAACATGATGTTCTAAGCCTATCTCGTTGAGAAGTGTGACCGGGCGCTAGTACGGTAAGTAGTGTGGGGCTAGGCTGACAAACATGAAGTGGGATCCGAGCAAATACACCGAATTCGCCAATTACCGAGGACGTCCCTACGAAGACCTACTAGGTCAGTTAGGCGAAATCACACCCCAAAGGGTCGTAGACTTGGGCTGTGGGCCAGGCAATAAGACGAGCCTATTGGCGCAGCGTTGGCCCGCCGCACAGGTAACCGGGCTGGATTCCTCCCCGGAGATGATCACCCAGGCTCAAGACACGGCACGTCTAACCAATCTGGACTTTGAGCTGGTTGATGTCCGCCAGTGGCACCCCAACGACGAAGTTGATCTGCTCTTTTCAAACGCAATGCTGCAGTGGTTGCCTGAACACCGCGACTTATTAAAGACGTGGCTCAAGGATTTGAAGACCGGAGCCCACGTGGCTATACAGGTGCCGGGCAACTTCGGCTCTGCATCACACGTGGTGATGCGGCAGCTAGCGGACTCGCATAAATGGGCGGACAAGCTTTCCGGAATACTTCGCCACGACGACGCTGTCAGTGAGCCAGAGGTCTATCAGCGCCTGTTGCTGGATGCAGGCTTCCAGGCCAACGTCTGGGAGACGACCTATCATCAGGTGCTGCTGGGCGAAGACCCAATTCTTGACTGGGTACGTGGCACCGCACTGCTTCCGGTCAAAGCGGCACTCACCGAAGGTGACTACGTGGACTTCGAAGCTGACTATTCACGCGAGGTCGCTGGGCATTACCCGTCGGTTAGCGCACCAGACGGGGCGAAACTCACAAATTTCCCTTTTCGGAGAATCTTCATGATCGGGCGCAAACTGGGCTGAAGAGTGCCGGGTAAGAATATTGCCTGAGATAAGTGCCGGGGCCCGCGGATGAGAACATCCATGGGTCCCGGACTCTAGGTAGAAGTAGCGCTAAATTGGCGCTCACCGGTGGTTACCAGCCGCGCTGGCGCCACTCGTTCAGGTGCGGGCGCTCGGTGCCCACTGTCGTGGATTCACCGTGGCCGGGTAGTACACGCGTTTCATCCGAGAATTTCTCGAATATACGTTCGGATACGTCGTTGATCAGCGACTCGAAACGTTCCTGGTCTTTCTCGGTATTACCTACGCCACCAGGAAAAAGGCTGTCGCCGCTGAAAATGACCTGTTCGCCCGAAGAATCACGTAGGGCGTAGGCAATCGATCCCGGGGTATGGCCGCGAAGGTGAATCGCTTCCAACACCACTTCGCCTACCGTAACGCGGTCGCCGTGGTTCAAACCATGGGTAATCGACACCTCCGCCTCTCTGTTGATACCGGCAACGTCGTCGACTCCCGCATAGGTGGGTACCTTGTAGGTTTCGACGGCAGCGGATAACGCCCGCACATGATCCCAGTGCTGGTGTGTCGTGGCGATGCCTATGACCTGTGGCGGAGGGCCATCCGAAGCGGCGCTGGCAACAAGTCCTTGAATCGCCGGCAGGTCATCTGCAGCATCGATGATCAACTGTTTTCCGCTGGTACGCTCGGTGACCAGATAAACGTTATTATTCATTTCCGAAACGCTCACCGAACGAATCGTGACGTCAGTTAAGAGAAGTTCGCTCATAGGCTTTAGCCTACGCGGGGCAGCCGCCCGAACACGATAGGCTCAGTTAATCACCTCAAGCATTGCACCGAATGGAGCGCCCATGGCTAATCTGGATTTCATCCGCATCGACCCGACGTCGGCAGTGGCCCCATACCAGCAGGTACGCGAACAAATCTTAGCCAGCATCGCCCACGGTGACTTGGCGCCAGGAACAAAACTACCTTCGGTTCGGGCGCTCGCCGGCGAACTTGATCTTGCGGTCAATACTGTGGCAAAAGTCTACAAGGAGCTTGAAGCGCAAGGCGCCGTAGTGACCCGCGGCCGTCATGGCACGATCGTGCAAGCAACGGAAGACCGTGGCGAACAAGAGGTCAGCGATGCCGCCGCCGATCTGGCACGAGTATCCCAGACCTGGTCGGTAAATGAAGAGACCGCGGTAAAGTACCTGCGTGCTGCTTTTAGTTCGCTACCGCGCTAATCAGCTTCCTTCCGGTCACAGGCGGCATTTGAATGCGCCTAGTGCGCAGGCGCAACTTCACCAGTGGTTACCCTTTTTAAGATGCTCAGTTCACAAACGCCGCAGAACCTGTGGCTCATCGCAATTAAAAAAGTATGAAAAATGCTGGCTAACTAGCGGGTAATCAACGAGTACAAAAAAATTGAACCGGCTAACTGTGATCAGATAGCCGGTTCAATACTCGTTATAACTATTTTGCGTCGTGACGGATCTGTCCGACTAGTTCTTCAAGCAGGTCTTCTAAGGTGACCAAACCGGTGACCGCACCCGTCGTTGAATCTCTGACTAGTGCCAGGTGGGCGCCGCTGCGCTGCATTGACTGCAGTGCCGGTCGAACACTTTGCTCCGGAGCGAATTCAGGCAGCACACGGACCACTGCCTCTTCCAAAGGCAGCAAGCGCGAAGTGCCCTTGCGCCCTAGAACATCCTTAATATGCACATATCCAACAGGTTCCCCTGCGCCATCCCTTAGTGGGAAACGAGAGAACCCCAGAGCCGCTGCTTCCTCCACCTGCGCGACGGTCGCGTTAACTGGGAGGGTCTTCACCTGAGCGAAATCGATCGCGACTGAACCGATAGTTCTCGCATCAAAGCTCAACGCTCCCAGAAGCAGGCGTTCATCTTGCCCGTCCAACAATCCACCTTGACGCGATTCGGCAACCATATTGGCTACTTCGTCACGGGTAAAGGTGCTGGCCACCTCGTTCTTGGGTGTCACGCCCATGGCGCGGAGCACCAGGTTACCCATGGCGTTCATGGACCAGAGCACCGGACGCAGGACCTTGACCAGGACAACCATGCTGGGAGCAAGAATCAAAGCCATGCGTTCCGGTCCGGCCAACGCCATATTCTTCGGGACCATTTCCGCAAGAACCACGTGCAGGTATGTCACCAGAGCCAGGGCAATGGCATAGGAGAGCGGATCGATCCACGACACAGGAATACCGATCGATTCGAACGGTCCTGCCACCGCATATTTCACCAGCGGCTTGGTGACGTAGCCTAGCGCGAGCGAACAGACGGTAATGCCAAGCTGGGCGCCAGCCATGACCAATGAAACATTCTCAATGGCCCACAGGGTCATCTTTGCGCTTCGGCTGCCATGCTCGGCCTTCGGCTCGATAATGCTTCGACGTGCCGAGATCAGAGCAAACTCTGCCCCGACAAAGTAGAAGTTCGCTAACAAGAGCAAAATTGTGACGATTATTCCTGTCAGGTCGCTCATCGTGCCTCTTCCTCGTCGAATAGCTCAATAGCGGTGACGTCCAGCGTGGCGATTCTCGGTCCATCGGTGGCATGAACCAGCAAGGTCAGCTCCTTGTGGGGCCTTCCAGGTAAGCCGGGAACCGTGAGAGTTATTGAGTCGCCGATTTGTCCAAGCCGGCCCAGGTGTACCGTGACAAGGCCTGCAAGAGTTTCATAGTCGGAGTCATCCGGAATCTCGCAGCCAATGATTTCATTGGCTTCATAGGAGTGCAGTGAAGCGTCCAGGCGCCATGAGTTTTCAGACAGTGCTTCGGAGGTACTCTCTTCACGGTCATGTTCATCACGCACCTCGCCGACGATCTCTTCGACAAGATCTTCCAGCGTCAGCAATCCTGCGATATCTCCGGTTTCATCGATGAGAATCGCCATCTGGGAACCGGTCTGGCGCAGTTGGTCCATGAGGCCATCAAGTTCAACGGTGTCGGGTACCAAAGTGGCCTGATCCTGGTGTTCGCCTACTGCGGTGAAGTCTCGTTGGTCATGTGGGATGCCAAGAAGCGTACGAATATGTACCAGGCCGTGTACCTCATGCCCATCGGCATTAACCAGTGGGAAGCGAGAGTGGCCAGTTTTCGCGGCCAGCTCAAGCACCTGGTCGACGGTATGAGCGGCATTGACGGTGACCATCCGAGTTCGTGGGGTCATCACATCGTGCGCTCGCCGATTTCCAAAGGCGACCGTACGGCGCAGCATTTCTGCCGTTTCCGAGGGCAGGATTCCTTCGCGTGCCGAGTGGCCGACCAGAGCTACGAGTTCTTCAGCCGAACGCGTGGAAGCAAGTTCTTCTTTCGGTTCGATGCCAAAGCGTCGCACGATCCAGTTGGCGTTGCCATTAAAGAAGGACAGCAAAGGTTTTGTCACCGTGGAGAATCCGCGCTGGAATCCCACTACTGCTTTGGCCGTAGCAAATGGTTTGGCAATAGCGAGGTTCTTTGGAACTAATTCACCAAAGACCATGGTCAGAATGGTAGCAAGCACTAAAGCCAGGCCGATCGAAATTGAACGAGCCATTGCTTCGGAGAGACCGGCCGATTCAAGCGGCCCATCCAGAAGTGCTGCGATAGCTGGCTCGGCGAGAAAGCCGATACCCAGATTGGTCAGGGTGATGCCTAATTGTGCTCCGGAAAGCTGGGTAGACAACGTGCTCATTCCTTTGAGCACTCCGGCTGCGCGCCGGTCTCCCTGATCTGCGGCGTTTTTCACCTCATTGCGGTTGACCGTGATGAGGGCGAACTCGGCAGCTACAAAAAGTCCGCAGGCGAGAATTAGAACTACAGCAATAAGCAGTGAGATCCATTCCATTATTTACACCCCCTGCCGGATTGCGTTCCTGTGGTTTGCATACCTAACAGGGGGATCGGACTGTGATAGCGACTGTCGCTTGTAGCGTTCATCATTCCCTTCTGGTCGGAGTATCTTCCTCCGGCCCAATTACTGACATCTATTATCCGGTAGTTCCCTGTGCGATTCTCCAAAGGAGGCGGGAGTTAACCGAATACCCCACAACCTCACAGAATATTCATAAGTTGCGGATTCGAAGAGGAGGCCAAGGAACGCGGGCTACTTAGACATCAGCAGATAGTCGCGCCGCGCTTTGATCGGATTATGCCGCCGTCGGAGTTCGGGGGTTGCCTGGTGACGAGTCTGGCACCACCGGGGCCGCCCGTATCGACGGGAGGCTCATTTGGTCCGCGAACCCAGAGTCAGCAAGTCGAGCGCTAGTCCTTTGGCATATATGTGACGATTCGGAACACTCATGTGCCAGCGCGCAGAGCGACCGCCACGCTCCCTAAGGCTGCGCGGTTCTAACTGTGGCTCGGGAGCGCCCGGGCTCACCGCAAAGTTTCTTCCTATGGCTGGTCGAGCTTCTGACCTGAAGGGTTTGATGTACAGGAGCGCCGCGGGGTTGGCGATCGGCGTGCTATCTCGGTAGTGATGGGGCCTAGAAGGACTCTCGTTGTTCCTGGCCATGGACGCCGGCTTCGGTGTGGATTGCGCGCGGTTAGTTGTTGTCGAAGACGTAGTTCGAATTGCAGGGGAAAGAATCTGTTGATGTTCGCGGGAATGCACCCCACCAAGTCTGCACAAATTGTAGATTCGACCTAGGCGGCACGTCGATTTTGAACCGTTAGCTACCCTAAGGCGGCCGGCAGCGCTTGCTCGAGTGTTTTTAGTGCTTACTCCTGAATTCCTGAAGCGGAGTCAATAAGAGGCAAACGACCCGTAGCCGGTGTCAGCTCAGGCACCAAAGCGATCAACGGATGCGTCCGAGTTTTCCTAAGCCTCGCTCAGATCCGAAGGCAGAGCATTTCAAAGCAGTGAGTCCGAGGCGTTCCAGAGTTGTTCTGCAGTCTGCGAATTGTGCATTTCCGGATTGACCTTCGTCGCAATCCTGCGCGCTTCGTAGTAGGCGCCGGGGTGGAAAGTTACTCCAGGGGTACCTTCGGCTAGCCAAACGAGCTGATCTGAACCCTGCGCGGGAGTGACGGTAAAGAGACGCTTGAGCGGGCCATGGTAGATGTACCGCATGAAGTGTGTGGTTTCGCTGGCGAAGCTGCTGGCAACGATACCCGGGTGGAAAGCCACGGCGGTGATGCCTCGTGTCCCGAATCGGTGCTGCAATTCCTGGGTGAAGAGGATATTGGCGAGTTTCGCGTTGCCGTAGGCCCGCTGCGGGGTGTAGCCATTCGCGTTTTGCAGGTCTTCGAGGTTAAGCCGTCCGAAGATCCGCGCAGCCACACTGGCTGTCTGGATAATCGTTGCGCCACCGGCGATGAGTGCCGGCATAAGCAAACGAGTCAGCAGGAATGGGGAAAGGTGATTGACTTGAAAAGTTTTCTCATAGCCAGCGGTGGTCAGGGCGCGCTCGTCCATGATGCCGCCCGCGTTGTTCGCCAGCACGTTGATCTCCGGGTACATCTGAAGAAGTTCTTCGGCGAGCCCTCGTACTTGGGCCAGGTCAGCGAAGTCCGCAACATAACAAGGGATACCGAGCTCTGCGGCGATCTTTCTGGTTTTGCTTTCCGAACGGCCGACGATGACCACTCGATGTCCATGGTCAACCAGCGTGCGTGCAGCGGCCGCGCCAATGCCGTCGCTGCCACCGGTGATGATGATGGTTTTGCTCAAGTTAAATTCATCCCTCATGGTCGACTCTGAAACTCGGCCTCCACTTCCGGAACGACCAGCAGGATCATCCTAACCGAAGAGCGGAGCGGCGGTCAGCGCCCTGCTCCGAGTTTGCGGGCTTGGTCGTCAACGGTTGTTCGCTGCCTTTGGTCAGGTCCTCATGGCATTGCTGCGCAGTGGGGCCGATGCCAGAAGTGCCATTGGGCCAGCACTCCGCTGAACCCGGAATACCGACGAATATCGCCCTTCGTGAAAGTCACCCCGATATGTGCCACATGCCATGTTTATTCGAAGTAGTTTTCGATTAGTATTACCTCGTGGCTATTACTGCAGAAAGCAAAAAACTCGATTTGTCCCGTCTGATCGTTAAGGGTGCGCGCGAGCATAACCTGAAGAACGTGGATGTGGATCTACCTCGTGACGCGATGATCGTCTTTACTGGCCTGTCCGGTTCGGGCAAATCATCACTGGCCTTTGACACGATTTTCGCCGAAGGACAGCGACGCTACGTGGAGTCCCTCTCCGCCTATGCGCGCATGTTCCTCGGGCAGGTCGACAAACCGGACGTAGACTTCATCGAAGGTCTTTCCCCGGCAGTGTCGATCGACCAGAAATCCACGAACCGCAATCCGCGTTCAACCGTTGGCACCATTACCGAGGTGTACGACTACATGCGCCTGCTCTGGGCCCGTGTAGGACACCCACACTGCCCTGAATGCGGTGAGCCAATTTCTAAGCAGACACCACAACAGATTGTTGACCAGCTGCTGGAAATGCCGGAGAAAACACGCTTCCAGGTGCTCGCGCCCGTGGTTCGTGCGCGCAAGGGAGAGTTCGTTGACCTGTTCGCTGAGCTATCCTCCAAGGGCTTTGCCCGCGCGCGAGTAGATGGCAAAACTATTCAGCTTTCAGACCCACCGAAGTTGGGCAAACAGATCAAGCACACCATCGAGGTAGTGGTTGATCGCCTAGCGATTAACGACACGGTGCAACAGCGCTTGACCGACTCGGTAGAAACCGCATTAAACCTTGCCGAAGGCCGTGTGCTGGTGGACTTCGTTGATCTTGAAGAAGATGATCCGAAGCGGGTACGTGCATTCTCCGAGAACCTCGCGTGCCCGAATGAGCACCCGTTGGCTATCGACGAGATTGAGCCGCGCACTTTCTCCTTTAACAACCCCTTCGGCGCATGTTCGGCCTGTAGCGGCATCGGCACCAAGCTTGAGGTTGACGAGCATCTGATCATCCCGGATCCAGAGCTTCCATTGACCGAGGGCGCCATTGCGCCGTGGTCCCTAGGCAAGGCGACTACCGAGTACTGGAACCGTCTGATCGAAGGTCTAGGCAAGGAGCTGGGGTTCACCATGGACACCGCCTGGCAAGACCTTCCGGCTGCCGCGCGCCAGGCAATCTTGCACGGCAAGGATCATAAGGTGGTCGTGCAGTACAAGAATCGCTTTGGCCGCGAACGTAAGTACTCCACCGGCTTCGAAGGTGTCATCTCCTATGTTCACCGCAAGCATCAGGAGACCGAGTCGGATCACGCTCGTGACCGTTATGAGCAGTACATGCGTCAGATCCACTGCCCGACCTGTGGTGGGGCGCGACTCAACCCGGCCTCACTGTCGGTGCTGATTGGTGGCAAATCCATCGCCGCGGTGGCAGCAATGGACCTGCGTTCGGCCGCAGAATTCCTGACGAGTCTGGAACTGAGCGAGCGCGAGGCGCAGATCGCCAACCAGGTTCTGAAGGAAATCGGCGCCCGCATGAAGTTCTTGCTAGACGTGGGGTTGGAATACTTGACCCTTGAACGTGCAGCCGGCACCTTGTCCGGTGGTGAAGCTCAGCGTATTCGTCTAGCCACACAAATCGGTTCCGGGCTGGTGGGTGTCCTCTACGTTTTGGACGAGCCATCCATTGGATTGCACCAGCGTGATAATCGCCGGTTAATTGAAACTTTGTTGCACTTGCGTTCGCTGGGCAACACTCTCATCGTGGTTGAACATGATGAGGACACCATCGCCGAGGCCGACTGGATCGTTGACATTGGGCCGGGCGCCGGTGAACACGGTGGCGAGGTAGTGCACTCAGGCTCGCTGGAAGATCTGAAGAAAAACACCCGCTCCCTGACGGGTGACTACCTCTCGGGACGTAAGCAGATTGAGTTGCCGGCCAAGCGCCGAAAGATCGATAAAAAACGTGTACTGAAGCTGGTGGGCGCGAAAGAAAACAACCTGCAAGATGTCACGGTGGACTTCCCTCTGGGCGTGCTCACCGCCATTACCGGTGTCTCTGGTTCGGGTAAGTCGACTCTCGTTAACGACATCTTGTACAAGGTGCTGGCCAATAAGCTCAATGGCGCCAAGCAGGTTCCCGGCCGCCACACCCGTGTGGTGGGTCTGGACCAGCTGGACAAGGTTGTGCATGTTGACCAGTCGCCAATTGGCCGAACCCCGCGTTCAAACCCGGCCACTTACACCGGTGTGTTTGATAACATTCGTAAGCTTTTCGCAGAAACTAACGAAGCGAAGCTACGCGGTTACCAGCCTGGTCGGTTCTCCTTTAACGTCAAGGGCGGACGCTGTGAGTCATGCTCGGGTGACGGCACGCTAAAGATCGAAATGAACTTCCTTCCTGACGTGTACGTACCGTGCGAGGTCTGCCATGGAGCGCGCTACAACCGCGAAACCTTGCAGGTGCTCTACAAGGGCAAGAACATTTCAGATGTGCTGAACATGCCGATTTCAGAGGGCGCCGAATTCTTCGCTGCCTTCACCCCGATCGCCCGCCACCTGCGCACCCTAGTCGACGTGGGGCTTGGTTATGTGCGTCTGGGGCAGCCGGCCACCACGCTGTCCGGTGGTGAAGCGCAGCGCGTGAAGCTTGCCGCAGAACTGCAGAAACGCTCTAATGGTCGCTCCATTTACGTGTTGGACGAGCCGACCACTGGGTTGCACTTCGAAGACATCCGTAAGCTGCTCAAGGTTCTGCAAGGATTGGTCGACAAGGGTAATACCGTGTTGACCATTGAACACAACCTTGATGTCATCAAGTCCGCTGACTGGGTGATCGATTTGGGTCCTGAAGGCGGTTCCGGCGGTGGCACCATTCTGGCGACCGGTAGCCCGGAGCAAGTGGCGAAGGTTGCCGCTTCACATACTGGAAAGTTCCTTTCCGAAGTTCTCTAGTTCAACAATTCACTACTGAAGCGGACCCACTGAATATGCGATTTCAGTTATGGATTGCTTACGTGAGTCCGCTTCATGGGAAGATGTCTAGGTGAATATGTCGGTAACAAGTGTGCTCTTTGATCTGGACGGGACTCTCGTGGACCCGGCAGGTTCCATAACATCCGGAATTCGTCATGCCCTAGTGGCCAATGGCGTCACCGATCCGGGGGAGGAAGCTGTCGAAGCGTTAGTGGGTCCACCCCTGCAAATCGGGTTGCGCACTCTGGACGGTGTCACCGATGGGAATATCGACCAGATCATTGCCGATTACCGGGCCCGATACGCCAAAGTTGGCATGGCAGCGTCCCGGGTTTATCCGGGTATTCGCGAACTTTTGAAAGCTCTGCGAGAAGCCGGGATCTATGTGGCGGTCACTACCGCCAAGCCAGAACCTATCGCGCGAGAGCTGATTAGCAAGCAGAACCTCGGCCCGTCGCTAGATGCAATCTTTGGCAACGCATCAGAGCACGGTTCCATGGGATCGAGCAAAACCCATATTGTCCACGCCGCGCTCACCGCAGGTAAGCTGGACCCGGCGCGCTGCGTGGTTGTGGGGGATCGGTACTACGATCTCGACGCCGCTCGTGAAAATTCGGTTGCCTCTATTGGTGTCAGCTGGGGTTTCGCGCTTGAAAACGAATTAGACGTGGCCGACCACCAGGTAGCTACCGTGCAAGAACTTGCGGTGCTACTGCTTGGTGAAGAACGTGCGGCACGGTTTGAAGGACAATTGATGCAGGAGGGCCAGAAGTAATGAGTCTTTACACTATGACCCGCTCATCTATTCGCGGGATGCTGCACACCCTGTGCCGCCCGGAAATCACCGGCCTGCATAACGTGCCCAAGGAAGGCGGCTTCATCGTCGCCTCAAATCACCTCTCTTTTCTGGACTCGATTATCGTCCAGGCACTCACCCCACGAGATGTCGCTTTTTTTGCGAAGGCGGAGTATTTCACCACGCCGGGTCTTAAAGGCAAAGCCATGAAGACCTTCTTCGAGTCTGTAGGTTCTATCCCTGTGCAGCGTGGTGAGCAGGCAGCTTCCGTGGCAGCCTTGGACTCGTTAGTTGAGATCGTTGAAAGCGGAAGCGGAATCGGTATTTATCCAGAAGGTACGCGTTCCCGTGACGGGAAGCTGTACCGAGGCCGTACTGGCGTGGGATGGTTGGCGCTGACCACAGGTGTTCCTGTGATCCCCGTGGGATTGATCGGCACAGAAAAGCTTCAGCCTGCGGGTGCGAAGGGGATTCGCCCCACCAAATTCTCCATTCATTACGGCGAACCGTTGTACTTCGAGCAGTTGGGACGTAAACACCCGCTGCCGGAGCGTCGTCGTGCCACCGACAGGATTGTCGACGCAATTGCCGAACTAAGCGGACAGGAACGCGTCGACTCGTACAACCAGCTGCCACCGGACGCGAAGTAGTTATGGCAGATCCAGCCACTTACCGTCCCCAATCATCGGATATCCCCACTAAACCCGGTGTCTATCGTTTCCGCGACGAGCACGGTCGGGTAATTTATGTCGGCAAAGCCCGTGTGTTACGCAACCGGTTGGCCTCCTACTTCGTTAACCCACAGCGGCTAACGGCTAAAACTCGTGCGATGGTATTCACCGCGGCGAGTGTTGAATGGACCACCGTAGGCTCGGAGCTTGAAGCACTGCAGCTGGAATACACCTGGATCAAGGAATACACCCCACGCTTTAACATCGTCTTCCGAGACGACAAAACCTACCCGTACCTGGCAATAACGATGGATGAGAAGTTCCCTCGTGCCTTGGTGATGCGGGGAGACAAACGTAAGGGCGTCAAATACTTTGGCCCGTTTTACCCAGCCAAAGCAATTCGCGAAACGCTCGACACTCTTTTGCGTGTATTCCCGGTCCGCACCTGCGCACCGGGCGTTTTTAAACGCGCCGAAGCGTCGGGCCGCCCTTGCCTGCTGGGCTATATCGACAAGTGCTCCGCGCCCTGTGTGGGTCGTATCAGTCCCGAGGAACACCGGGAACTAGCAGATGACCTTTGCACTTTTATGGGTGGTGAAGCAGGGAAATTCACGCGCCAACTCACCAGTCAAATGCAAGAGGCAGTGGGTAAGCTCGAGTACGAAAAGGCCGCGCGCTACCGTGATGACATTGCTGCGTTGAATAAGGTCTTCGAACGTAATGCCGTGGTTCTTGCCGAGAATACCGAGGCTGATGTTTTCGGTATTCATGCAGATGAACTCGAAGCTGCCGTGCAGGTCTTCCACGTACGAGACGGCAGAATTCGTTCACAACGCGGCTGGGTCGTGGAAAAGGTTGCGGACCTAACCGACGCCGAATTTGTGGAGCAATTACTCACTCAGGTTTATGCCGATCATGCGGACCGGATCCCACGCGAGGTACTGGTCCCTACCTTGCCTGACGATATTGAAGACGTAACAACCTGGCTGACCGAACTGCGTGGATCCAATGTTTCACTGCGGGTCGCACAGCGCGGTGACAAAGCGGCACTGGCCTCGACCGTGGTTGAAAACGCCGAACAAGCATTACGTCTGCACAAGTCCAGACGCGCCGGAGATATTTCGACTCGTTCGGCCGCAATGCAAGAACTCCAGGAAGCCCTGGGTGCGGAAACTGCGCTCTTACGTATCGAATGTTACGACGCTTCGCATACGCAGGGAACCAACGTAGTCGCCTCGATGGTGGTCTTTGAAGACGGGCTGCCGAAGAAGAGCGAGTATCGAAAATTCTCTATCACCGGCGACGCGGCGAGAGATGATACGGCCAGCATGTATGACGTCATCTACCGTCGTTTCAACAGATATCTGAAAGAAAAACTTGACCCGGATACGTTTAGTACCGGGGAAGTTGAGGCTGGAACGACCGAGAAGAGAAAATTCGCTTACCCCCCGTCGTTAGTGATTGTTGACGGTGGTCCGCCACAGGTAGCGGCCGCTCAGAAAGCCCTAGATGACTTGGGTATTGATGATATTCCGGTGGTCGGTCTAGCGAAACGTCTCGAAGAGCTCTGGTTGCCTGAAGATCCGTTCCCGGTGATTCTGCCTCGTGCTTCAGCAGCTCTATATCTAGTACAGCGACTGCGCGACGAAGCGCACCGTTTCGCCATTACGTTCCACCGGGCGAAGCGTTCTAAGTCGATGATTTCTTCGGATTTGGACGCTATTAACGGTTTGGGCAAGTCCAAACAGGAAGCGTTGCGTAAACATTTCGGGTCCATGAAAAAGATCCGTACTGCGACGCTGGAACAACTTATGGAAGTCCCCGGAGTCGGGGAAAAACTTGCGACTTCCATCAAGGAATCCTTAGAAGATACTTCACGTGCGGGTGTGAACATGACTACCGGTGAAATTGTCGACTAGCCTTGAGTTATGACCACCGAGTATGAAGCTGTAAAACCTCCGGAATCCGAGCTCGTGATCGTCACGGGCATGTCTGGCGCGGGACGAACCACTGTTGCCCATGCGCTAGAAGACCTTGGCTGGTACGTGGTGGAGAACCTCCCACCATCGATGCTGGGCATGCTCACCGAGCTGATGAGTCGATCGCGTGGAACCATTGCACGGCTTGCAGTGGTCATGGACGTTCGCTCGAAGGATTTGTTCCCAGAGATTCGTGAATCTTTGGCCCTGCTGACCAGTGGCGGGGTGAAGTACCGCATGGTTTATCTGGATGCCAGCGACGAAGTCCTGGTTCGCCGGTTCGAACAGGGTCGCCGCCCGCACCCGTTGCAGGAAGACGGGCGTATCCTCGACGGTATTCAACGTGAGCGTGACGTTACAGGACCACTGCGTGAAGCTGCCGAACTGATCTTGGACTCGACCTCAATGTCGGTCCATGACCTTGCGCGTTCGGCCACCGAGCTGTTTGCTGAATCTGGGCCAATTATTCTGCGTATTAACGTGATGAGCTTTGGGTTCAAATATGGTCTTCCTACCGACGCCAACTACGTGGCGGATGTACGTTTCATTCCGAATCCACACTGGGTTCCCGAGCTACGCCCGCAGACCGGAAAAGACAAAGAAGTCTCAGATTACGTCTTGAGTCAGCCGGGGACCAATGAATTTATCACTAATTACCTGAAGGCACTTGAACCTGTATTTGAGGGCTACCGCCGCGAAAACAAGCACTATGCCACCATCGCTGTGGGTTGCACCGGCGGTAAGCACCGTTCAGTCGCGACTACCATCGAATTGGGGCGTCGCTTGGCGCAGCTGCCAAATGTGCGAGTGAATATCACGCACCGTGATCTAGGCCGGGAGTAGTCTTCGATGGCATTCGCAACGGGACCGATCCCGATTCAGGGTCTTACCCGGCCCGATGATATGCGCAACCCTTCGGTGGTTGCGTTGGGTGGAGGACATGGTCTGTCCGCCTCACTTTCGGCACTTCGCCGACTAACTACCGAATTGACCGCGGTAGTGACGGTAGCAGACGACGGTGGCAGCTCAGGTCGCTTACGCGGCTCCTTTGACGTCTTGCCTCCAGGAGATTTGCGCATGGCGCTCGCAGCGCTCTGTGACGATAATGACTGGGGCCGCACTTGGCGCGATGTCATGCAACACCGGTTTAAATCGGATGAGTATCCCGAAGAACCGCTCAATGGTCACGCGGTGGGTAACCTGCTGATTCTCGCACTTTGGGAACTGCTGGATAATCCAGTGGCCGGCTTGCGCTGGGCCGGTGCGCTATTGGGCGCACGCGGTCAGGTACTTCCGATGAGCACCGTTCCTTTGTCCATTCATGGTGAAGTCCTTGAAGCGGACGAAGTGACCGATACCTTAATTAAGAGACGCATTGACGGGCAAGCCCGACTGGCAGCTGCCGGGGGTGGGGGACTGGTCGCTAACGTTCATCTCGAACCAGTTGATGCGCCTGCTTGTTCCGAAGCGTTGGACGCGATTGAGCTGGCCGACTGGGTCATCCTTGGCCCAGGGTCTTGGTATACCTCGGTGTTGCCACATTTATTGCTACCCGATATGCGTCAGGCCCTTGCCGACACAACCGCTAAAAAACTGCTGACGATGAACTTGGCCACGGACACCGCGGAAACCAGTGGAATGGACGCTGCAGCGCATCTTGAAGTATTAGGACGCTACGCTCCAGAAGTAAAATTTGATGCGATTATCGCAGATGAAGCGCGGATTCGTAACAAGGAGAGATTTGAGCTGGCAGCGCAAAAACTCGGTGCGCGTGTCTTCTTTAGTAGAGTAGGGGTATCTGACGGTCGTGCCGAGCACGACCCGTTGCGCTTAGCGGCGGCCTATCATGAGGTGTTTACCGCAATAGGGTCCTAATCGGATCTATGTAAGGGAGTTTGATTCATGGCATTGACGGCTTCCGTCAAAGACGAGCTGTCGCGGGTTGAGATTCGCAAGCCATCGGTACGTAAGGCCGAGGTTTCGACCATGCTCCGCTTCAGCGGCGGACTACATATTGTCTCCGGGCGAATAGTTATCGAGGCCGAGGTTGACTTGGCTGCGACCGCTCGCAGACTCAAGGTCGCCATTGGCGAGCTCTACGGGCACGACGCAGAGATTGTCATGGTCTCTGGTTCCGGAATCCGCAAGGGTAGTCGATACATCGTGCGCGTTGCCAAGGATGGCGAAGTTTTAGCGCGGCAGACCGGCCTGCTAGATCAGCGTGGACGTCCCGTGCGTGGGCTTCCCTCGGTGATTGTTAACGGTTCCACCGCGGATGCGGAAGCGGTCTGGCGCGGTGCGTTCTTATCGCATGGTTCGTTGACCGAACCTGGACGCAGTTCCGCATTAGAAATCACTTGCCCTGGGCCGGAAGCCGCACTGGCTCTGGTCGGTGCTGCTCGACGTCTTGACCTCACCGTTAAAGCGCGCGAGGTACGTGGCGTGGACCGCGTGGTCATTCGCGATGGCGATGCTATCGCTCAGCTTTTGACCCGTATGGGTGCACATGATGCACTCATGGTGTGGGAGGAACGTCGGATGCGTAAAGAGGTTCGCGCAACCGCGAACCGCCTAGCGAACTTCGACGATGCTAACCTGCGCCGCAGTGCACAGGCCGCCGTAGCTGCCGGCGCCCGTGTAGAGCGGGCGCTAGAAATTCTTGGTGACGAGGTGCCCGAGCATCTGCGTTACGCCGGAGTCCTGCGTCTGGAGCACAAGCAAGCGTCATTGGACGAGCTGGGTCGCATGGCCGAGCCGCCGATGACCAAAGACGCGATCGCCGGTCGCATTCGCCGCCTTTTGGCGATGGCTGATAAAAAAGCCGGTGATATGGGAATACCTGGCACTGAGTCCAGTGTTCCAGTAGATGAACTGGAACAGTAAAAATTGTCCCCGCGGGAGACCTTCCGCGGAGATTCAACCAATTGAGAAGATTGAGGAGAATCATGGCTGTTTATTCACTGCCTGAATTGCAGTACGACTACGCTGCACTAGAGCCGAACATCTCGGCTCGCATCATGGAGCTGCACCACTCGAAGCACCACGCAACCTACGTTGCTGGCGCAAACTCGGCGTTGGAGCAGTTGGCAGAAGCTCGCGAAAAGGGCGAATTCGGTAACATCCCGAAGCTTTCGAAGGACCTGGCGTTCCACTTGGGTGGACACACCAACCACTCGATCTTCTGGAACAACCTCTCCCCAGAGGGTGGCGACAAGCCAGTCGGCGAGTTGGCAGCAGCCCTGGACGAGTTCTTCGGCTCGTTCGACGCTTTCCGCGGCCACTTCACCGCTTCGGCCATGAGCCTGCAGGGTTCGGGTTGGGCAATCTTGGCTTACGAGCCACTGGGCGGCCAGCTGGTCATCGAGCAGCTCTACGATCAGCAGGGCAACGTTCCAGTCGGAACCATCCCACTGTTGATGCTGGACATGTGGGAGCACGCCTTCTACCTGGACTACGTCAACGTTAAGGCTGACTACGTCAAGGCCTTCTGGAACATCGTGAACTGGGCAGATGTCCAGGCACGCTTCGAAGCAGCCCGCACCGGCGCCGCTTCGCTCATCGTTCCAGGTAAGTAATTTTCATTGAATTAACCTTCGGGTAATTCACCTCACATTTTCCGCGTTTATCGCGTAGAATGTTTCAAGTGTGTTGCGGACCTCGCGTCTAGCGAGGTCCGCAATCACGGCACAACGGAGTGTCCTCTTAGATAAGCAGGCCACCTCCGTGAAAAGCACGGTTGTGGCAACGTCATCCCATTTAGAGGAGATAGTCACGTGACAACTCGTGTTGGAATCAATGGTTTCGGTCGAATCGGACGCAACTTCCTGCGTGCAACTCTTGCACACAACGCAGACATCGACATCGTCGCCGTCAATGACCTTGGTTCAATCGATTCCCTTGCTCACCTGGTGAAATTTGATTCCGTGCTCGGCCCAGTCGGCCAGCCGGTATCCGTAGACGGCGATACCATCGTCGTCGGAGAACGTCGCATCAAGGTTCTGTCCGAGCGCGACCCGGCAAACCTTCCATGGGGCGAGATGAACGTCGATGTCGTCATCGAATCGACGGGCTTCTTCACCAAAGCCGAAGACGCCAAGAAGCACATTGCTGCTGGCGCAAAAAAAGTCATCATCTCGGCTCCGGCCAAGGATGAAGACATCACTATCGTGATGGGTGCCAACCACGAGAAGTATGATCCGGCAAACCACCACATCATCTCCAATGCTTCATGCACCACCAACTGCTTGGCCCCTATGGCCAAGGTGTTGAATGATGAATTCGGCATTGTTGACGGTCTAATGACCACCATTCACGCCTACACCGCAGACCAGCGCCTGCAAGATGCCCCGCATAGCGATCCTCGCCGTGCGCGTGCCGCAGCGCTGAATGTCATCCCAACTTCCACCGGTGCCGCCAAGGCCATCGGTGTGGTCCTGCCAGAGTTGAAGGGCAAGCTCAACGGTTACGCCATGCGCGTGCCGGTTCCAACGGGCTCAGCTACCGACCTGACGGTCAACCTGGCACGTACCGCCACCGTGGAAGAGATCAACGCGGCCTTCGAGAAGGCTGCAACCGAAGGCAAGATGGCTGAGTACCTTGAGTACTCGACCGATCCATTGGTTTCCTCGGATATTGTGACGAACTCTCACTCGGCTATTTTTGACTCTGGTTTGACTACGGTGATCGGCAATACCGCCAAGGTTGTGGCATGGTACGACAACGAGTGGGGTTACTCTTCGCGACTCGTTGACCTTGTTGAATTCGTGGGATCAAGCCTCTAGTCGATAACCTAGAGACATGACTTCTCACACTCTCGACGATTTACTCGCTGACGGTGTCCGCGGGCGGTACGTTTTGGTTCGTAGTGACCTGAATGTACCGCTCGACGGGGCGACCGTAACTGATGACGGACGCGTACGCGCGTCCCTTCCGGTGATCACCAAACTGACCGAGGCTGGCGCCAAGGTCATCGTGATGGCGCACCTGGGCCGCCCAAAGGGTCAGGTCGATTCGAAGTATTCCATCGCTCCGGCAGCACATCGGTTGAACGAGTTATCCGACTTTGAGGTCAGTGTAGCAACCGACGTTGTGGGCGATTCTGCTCGCGAGTCCGCTGCAGCGCTGACCGAAGGTTCGGTTCTCGTACTTGAAAACGTGCGTTTCGACGCTCGTGAAACCTCCAAGGTGGATGCCGAGCGCGAGGAATTCGCTAAGGCCTTGACTCTGCTGACCGGCGATAACGGCGCGTATGTGAACGATGCCTTTGGCGCGGTTCACCGTAAGCACGCTTCGGTCTTCGACATTGCGGCTTTGCTGCCTAGCTATCAGGGCGATCTCGTCGCTACTGAGATCAAGGTTCTCAAGACCCTAACCGAGGCTCCGAAGCGTCCCTACGTTGTCGTTTTGGGCGGTTCAAAGGTTTCGGACAAGCTTGCGGTCATTGACAACTTGCTTGGCAAAGCAGATCAGTTGCTGATCGGTGGAGGCATGGCGTTCACCTTCCTGAAGGCTCAGGGGCACGCTATTGGCGGATCCTTGCTTGAAGAAGATCAGATTTCTGTCTGCCAGGAATACCTGACCCGAGCTGAAAAGCTTGGCTGCGACATCATTGTTCCTAGTGACGTGGTGGTGGCCAGCAAGTTTGGTGCCGACGCCGAGCACGAGGTGCTTGACGCCGACAAGATCGAGGACGCAAGCTTCGGCGCTAACGGTTTGGGCTTGGACATTGGTCCAAAGTCTGCGGAACTGTTCGCCAGCTACATCACGAGTGCAAACACGGTGTTCTGGAACGGCCCAATGGGCGTCTTTGAAATCCCAGCTTTTGCCGAGGGTACCCGTACGGTGGCCCAGGCTCTGGCTGATTCCGAGGCGTTCAGCGTAGTTGGCGGTGGCGATTCTGCTGCTGCGGTACGTGCATTGGGCTTCTCTGAGGATGATTTCGGCCATATTTCCACTGGTGGCGGAGCGTCACTTGAATACCTTGAAGGTAAGACCCTGCCCGGTGTTGCCGCTTTGGAAGGCTAAATTATGACGATGTCGAATAACGGCGCCTATGTGCGTCAGCCGCTAATTGCCGGCAACTGGAAGATGAACATGGACCACGTCCAGGGCATCACTCTGGTGCAGAAATTGGCGTGGACTCTGAAGGATGCACAGCACGACTATGATCGCGCTGAGGTTGCGGTGTTCCCACCGTTTACCGACATCCGTGGTGTGCAGACCCTGACCCTTGGCGATAAGCTGGACGTCGTTTATGGCGCTCAGGATTTGTCCGCCCAGGATTCGGGTGCGTACACCGGAGAAATTTCCGGTCAGTTCCTGAACAAGCTCGGTTGCAGCTATGTGCTGGTTGGCCACTCGGAGCGACGTGAGTACCACAACGAGACCAACGCAGTGGTGGCCGCGAAGCTTACCGCCGCTTACCGCCACGAGGTGACCCCGGTACTTTGTGTTGGGGAAGGCCTTGAGGTGCGTCAGGCAAGCGAACACGTTGCTTACACGCTGACACAGCTTGCCGAGTCGTTGGAGGGCATTACCGCCGAGCAGGCAGCAACCCTGGTTGTAGCCTACGAACCGGTATGGGCCATTGGAACCGGTGAAGTTGCCGGACCAGCAGACGCTCAGGAAATGTGTTCCGCGATTCGTGGGGCACTGACGGAGCGTTTCGGTGAAGAAGTTGCGCAGAAGGCGCGCCTGCTTTACGGTGGCAGTGTCAAGGCTGCAAACGCCGCCGCAATCATGCGCGAACGAGATGTTGATGGCGTGTTGGTCGGTGGTGCTAGCTTGGATGCCGAAGAATTTGCTAATATTGTAAGGTTCGAGCACCATCTGGTCACCGACTGAATCTAATTAAGGAACCGTCGACTTGGATATCATCAAGATCATTCTGCAAGTACTACTGGGCATTACCAGTGTCTTGCTAACCCTCCTGATCCTGCTTCATAAGGGTCGAGGCGGCGGTATGTCCGACATGTTCGGTGGCGGCATGACCAGCTCGATGGGTTCGTCAGGCGTTGCCGAGCGCAACCTGAACCGAATCACCATTATTTTGGGTCTGGTCTGGGGCGCCGTCATTATCGGTCTGGCGCTAGTGATGCGATTTAGCGTCGAGTCATAAGCGACTAAAATTTGAGGGTCTCACGTAAGTGGGACCCTCAAATTCGTTAAGCTTGCGTGCATCCTGTTAACGTAGCTGCCCAAATCGATCAGTATCTACGGTGGAGCCGAGCACCAGCACCCGATCGCCTTCATTGAGCACGGTGTCTACATCGGTGTTCTGCCAGATACCTGTTCCGCTGGCCTTGGCCGCGATGGTCACCCGGTACTTTTTTCTTGTCTGAGTTTCGCTCAACGGAATCCCACAGAGAGACTTTGGCGCCATCATCTTAACCATGGCGTATCCGGGGTCCACTTCCAGGTAATCCATGATTGACCCGCGGACCAGGTGGGCCACCCTGCGGCCCATGTCTTTTTCTGGATAGACGATATGGTTAACGCCGAGTTGATCAAGTATCAGCCCATGCCTGTCATCTTGCGCCTTCGCCCAAATCAGCGGAATCTTCATGCTCACAAGTAGAGAACAGCACAAGATTGAGGACTGCAGGTGGCTGCCCACGGCAACAACTACTCGGTCAAAGTCATGGATGGCTAGCTGTTCAAGAACCTCCCGGCGGGAGGCATCGGCCTTGACTACCTGCGTCAATTCGCCATTGAGCGCCTGAACATTGTCCTCATGCTGGTCAATACCCAATACATGAGTGCCGGTTTTCATCAGCTCTAACGCAAGTGAACTGCCAAAGCGGCCCAACCCAATGACAGCCACCGAATCGGCAGTGGCGGCAATCTTCGATTCTGAACGGAAATTTAGTAGCTTAGCCAATGGCCGGCCTTTCTTTGGGGAGCTCATAGAGAGCCTTTCGATTGCGCAGGGCTAGTGCAGAGCCTAGGGAAAGCACTCCCACGCGCCCCAGATACATCAGAGTTATCAACACTGCTTTGGCCGCGTCGGGCAGGTCCGCGGTGATGCCCGTACTCAGCCCGACGGTACCAAAAGCCGACGACGCTTCGAAGAGGCAACGATCCAGTGAGTAGTCGGTAAACAACACCAAGCACATAGTCCCGGCAAAAACTGCTGCGGCACCCAGTAATGCAACGGTGAGCGCTTGGCGATGGACCGAACGTGAGAGACGTTTGCCCAACACTTTCACGGCAGCATCTCCACGTAGCTCAGTAATGATGATGAATGCCAAGACCGCAACCGTCGTGATCTTTATGCCACCAGCAGTACCAGCCGGTCCGGCGCCGATAAACATGAGCACATCCATGCCTAGCCAGGTTGCCGGATGCATGGCTCCGATGTCGATGGAGTTGAAACCCGCGGTACGCGTCTGCACTGATTGGAAGAATCCGGCCAAGAGGCGGCCTGCTGGATCCAGTGCTCCGAGCGTCTTGGGGTTGTTCCATTCCATTATTGTGATGAATGCGGTGCCGCCGACGAGCAGAATCGCTGTCATCAGCAAGACCAGTCGAGTATTCATACTCCATTTCAGGGTGTTCGAACCGTAACGGCGCAGCTGTACGAGCACGGGGAATCCTAGACCGCCGAGGATGATGGCAAAGCTGATCGGTAGGCTAATCCACGGGTCGTCAACAAAGCCCATGAGATTATCCGAATACAAGGCAAAGCCGGCATTGTTAAAGGCCGAGATCGAATGGAATGCGCCATGCCACAGGGCCAACGGCAAGCTGTGGTCGTAGCTGAGCCAGAACCGGATGGCCAACACACAGGCCGTGAGTGCTTCGATGGACAGGGACAGGAATAACACCGTCTTCGCGGCGGTGCGGATATCCTTCCCACTGAGTGCGCTGCTTTCGCGTTGACTGGAGAGCCGGGTAAGCGTGCCAATTTTTCCCATCAACAACATGCTCAACAGCGACGCGACGAGCATGATCCCTAAGCCACCGAGCTGGATGAGCGCAATGATGATGATTTTGCCGAAGAGGGTGTAGTAGGTCGCCGTGTCCACCACGGTCAGCCCGGTCACGCAGACTGCGGAAGTCGCGGTGAAAATCGCATCGACCAAGGAAGTGAATTGGCCTTCGCTGTTCGCCCACGGACTAGCTAGCAATAAGCCGCCAACAAGAATCGCACCTAAGAATCCCAATGCGACGACCTGGGCTGGTTGTGCCAGTGAAATTTGTCCCCGGCTGTGCGGGGGTCTAGATGAATTTGCGCGCATAGTTTCACATCGTTCGAAGTTGCATCGTGCTTATGCGCGAGCGGGAGTAACGAATGAAATACTACGCCTGAACCGTGTTTTGTCTAGTGTGATTTGTAGCGCATATTAGCGGCTCAAAAAGCGAAGGGACCAAGCGTAGCGGAAGCCCCGATTGTCACCCCTCTGGGTTGTTTTCGAGGGGTGACTAATCGTCGGTTTTGTGCCCGACTACGCCGCGGAGACACGCTTACCAGGGCCCATGTTGTGGGTCAACTAAGTGCGCTGTCCACGAGTTCAGCAACGCGTTGTGCCGTACCCCAGGAGAGGGTCACTCCCGCACCACCATGGCCGTAGGCAGCCACCACTGGCAGCGGGTGGCCCGAGACGAGTTCTAAACGGATGCTCGCTCGTGCCGGACGCAAGCCAACCTTATGCTCGAGAACTTGTAGTCCTGCCAGTTCCGGCACCAGCGCGGTGGCACGGCACAGGATTTGTGTTGCGGTAGCTGGGTCAACTTCTTGGTTCCAGTCATGGGCGGTGTCGGTGCCGCCGACAATAATGTCGTCACGCCGCGGAATAATGTAGCTAACCCCATCCGGATAGTCATCGTCGCACAACCAACTTCTCAGGTTATTCGGGTTCGCCAGTCGGAGGACCTGGCCACGAATTGGGTACACCGTATCGTCATCGCCCAGTAGCTCGCCGCCACGCAAGCCGCCGGCGATCACCACTACGTCGGCGTCATGCTCCAGCTCTTTAAGTTCCTTGATGGTCTCATGGATGAAAGTCACTCCCAGCTTTTCCACCTCGTGTTTCAGCCACAACAGATAGGTGCTCATTGTGATGATGGGAACCGTTGCATAGGCTCCGGCGAAGGCGCCTTCGGGCAGATCTGCTGGGGGTGCCTCACTCACGTTTGCCACGATTTTTGTCCATGAGCGGTCGGCTCCAGGCACATGGTCGACGTTTAATCCGGTGCGCAAATCCACCCCGGTCTCGGCGATGTCAGCTAGCTGTTCAAAGCGCGCCAGGGAGCGGGCAAGTAACAGGTCCGCGGCGGGGGAGTTCTCGGAATGGTAGGGGAACCAGATGGCGGCGGCTACCGCCGAGACGGTTTCTAAGCTGTCTTGATCGGCGATCACGGTGACTTGGTGGCCGGCACTTGCTAACTCATGGGCGCTGGATAACCCGATGACGCCGGCGCCGATCACCGTAATTCGAGTTGGCTGTTCTGAATGTGCGAGGGAACTCAAGGGAAGTCCTTTCAAATCACAAAAACCGGTGCTTCCCACACATGGGAAACACCGGTTTTTGTCTGTGCTTAGAGTAGCGTGGCCGCGCTACGGTCAATCAACCAGCGAGTTGCTTCGGTGCCTTGAACGGCGCTAGCCGGCACCGCCAGCTCGTTAACCTCGTGCTGGGCTGCTGCCAAGGCCGGGGCTTTCTCCGCACCGGAGACCAACAACCAAACTTCACGGGCGGTGTTGATGGTGCTCATGGTCAGCGACACCCGATGAGGTGGTGGCTTAGGGGAGTCATGTACCGCAATCGCGCCGAGCTCATCGGAACGAGTGTGATTCGGGAACAGCGACGCCACGTGCGAATCCGGGCCCATGCCCAACATCAATACATCAAACACCGGATTTGCGGCACCATCGCTGGCTTCCTCGGCCAGCAACTGCGTGTAGGCAGCTGCCGCGTCCTCGGCACTAGCGTAGGAGTCACTGTCACCGGTCATGTGTACGTTAGCCCGCTCAAGTCCTAGTGAGTCTAAGGCAGCGAATAACGGTTCGGCCTGCACCGCATTGCGGTCCGCACTGTCGGCAGCGACAAATCGTTCATCACCCCACCAGAAGTGGACGGCGGACCAATTCACCGCGATGTTTGCAGGGTTTTGTGCCACGGCAACCAACGTCGCAATGCCCAGCGAACCGCCGGTCACCACCACGTGGGCCACTCCTCGAGCGGCAATAGCGTCGGCGATCGAGGTGATCAATCGCGCGGCGATACCTTGCGCGGTCGCATTAGCATCTTCATGGATGACAATTTGTCTAGCGATCACTGGAACGGATGCTCCTTAGGTTGGTCAAGGCAAGTCCACGGGTGATGACTTCGCCAAAGACGTCGTCGGCGTCGAGTCGGCGCATTTCTTCGGCCAGGCACTCGGCCACCGAACGCCGTGGCAGCGAGATTCGCTGGGGAGCTGAGCCAGGTAGGTACAGGTGAGCCACCGCACCGGAAGGACGCGAAAGTTCCACGTCCCCGGCCTCGCGGGTTAGTCGGACACTAGATAGACCACCGGTGGACTTATCCGCCGCGATGGTTACCGGAACCTCCAAGCACATAGTCAGCCAGGCTGCCAGCAGTGAGGTGGACGGTGAATTTTCTGAACCCTTCACGGTGATGCCGGTCAAGCCTTCGGTGCCGATCAAATCAATGATGCTGGCCAGCTGCGCGCGCCACAGGGTGATGCGTGTCCACGCAAGGTCGGTGTCTCCAGCCCGGTAGGTGCTGGCCCGTTGGAACAGCGCCTCGGTGGGGTCACTAGTCTCGTTGGAGTCCGTGATCCGTCGGTGTGCAAGTTTGCCCAGCGCGGTGTTATACGGATCTGCTGGAACCCCATGTGGCCACCAGGCAACAATGGGGGCATCTGGCAGTAACAGGGCCGAGATCAACGCTTCATCCGCGACCATATTAGGGCCGTGCGTACGCATCACGATGACTTCGGAAGCTCCGGCGTCTCCGCCGACGCGGATCTGCACGTCCAGGCGATTTTCGCCCTTTTCCGAACCGCGCACCACCACAATAATTCGGCAGGGGTGCTCGCGGCTGGCCAAGTTGGCCGCCTCAATGGCATTCTCAGCGAAACCCTCACGAGTAATGACCACCAAGGTCAGTACCCGAGATAGCGCCACCACACCGTGGGTGCGGCGCGAGGAGATCAACTTCTTGGCCACCTTATTGGTGGTTGTATTGGGAAGATCAATCATCATGGTCGTCGCCACGTCCTTCCATCTTTAGCCATCAACTCATCCGCGCTGGCCGGTCCCCACGAACCTGGCAGATAAGGATCTGGCTGTTCGGGTTGCGCGGCCCAATACTCTTCGAATGGGTCAAGGATGCGCCAAGACTGCTCAACTTCTTCGTGGCGGGGGAACAACGGTGGTTCACCCAGTAGCACGTCGAGGATCAAACGCTCGTAGGCCTCGGGGGAAGACTCGGTGAACGCGTTACCGTAGCCGAAGTCCATGGTGACATCGCGGATCTCCATCTGGGTGCCGGGTACCTTGGAGGAGAAACGGATAGTTGCCCCCTCATCTGGCTGGACTCGGATGACAAACGCGTTCTGACCAAACTCGTCATCAGCGTGATCTGTGAACAGCAGGTTTGGTGCCCGCTTAAAGACCACCGCAATCTCGGTGACTCGGCGGCCCAAACGTTTGCCTGCACGCAGGTAGAACGGGACACCATTCCAACGACGGGTATTGATGTTCAGCCGGACCGCAGCGTAGGTTTCGGTTTTGGAAAGCGGGTTAAAGCCTTCTTCATCCAGGAATCCGACTACTTCCTCGCCACCCTGCCAACCGGAGGTGTACTGGCCGCGAGCGCTTGCCTGCCCCAGATCCTCGGGTAGCTGAACCGCGGTGAGTACCTTTTCCTTCTCGCTGCGCAGATGATCCGCATTGAAGGAAATAGGTTCCTCCATGGCGGTCAGTGCGAGCAGCTGGAGCAGGTGGTTCTGGATGACGTCGCGGGCTGCGCCCACACCGTCGTAGTAGCTTGCACGTCCACCGATGCCGATGTCCTCGGCCATGGTGATCTGCACGTGGTCCACGTACTTGTTGTTCCACAGTGGCTCAAACATCTGGTTGCCGAAGCGCAGTGCCAGTAGGTTCTGCACTGTTTCTTTGCCCAGGTAGTGGTCAATGCGGAAGACCGAATCGGCGGGGAATACCGATTCAACGATTTGGTTCAGTTCCCTGGCACTTTGTAGGTCATGGCCGAAAGGTTTCTCAATGACTACGCGTTCCCAACCCGGGTTCTCATCCTTGGCGAGTTTATGCTCGGAGAGCTTCTGGCAGACTACGTCGAACCAGCTCGGTGGGATGGAAAGATAAAATGCGTGGTTTCGTCCGGTGGACCGGGACTCTGCCAGCTCGTCGAGGGTTTCGGCGAGCTTTTCATAGGCATTGTCATCATCAAAGGCGCCGGAAATGAAACGCATTCCAGCGGCCAGCTGGTCAAAGACCGTCTCGTTAAACGGGGTTCGCGCGCTGGCCAAGATCCATTCGCGAGCCTGATTGGCGAAGTCTTCTGCCGTCCAGTCGCGGCGGCCGAAGCCGACAATGGCAAAGTTTGGGGGTAGTAGGCCGCGGTTGGCCAGGTCATAGACCGCGGGCATAAGTTTTTTGCGGGCCAGGTCGCCGGTGATTCCGAAGAACACCAGCGCGCCCGGACCGGCGATGCGGTTAAGCCGCCGGTCGCGGGCGTCGCGAAGTGGATTACTCATATTTTTTGTTAGCTCGCAGCCTCAAGCAGCGCCGCGATACCCGCGGCGCGGTCGGTTAGATTCACGCGCAGTACCGGACGGCCATGTTTTGCGTCCGAGAGCACCGCACCATCACCGGTCGCCTGAGCGGTAATTAAACCGCCAAAGCTGAAGGGGCGGCCCGGGATCTCTAGATCCTGCTCGTGGTTTGCGGTGACCTGCAGGAAGACTCCCTGACGGGGGCCACCCTTATGGTACTGGCCGGTGGAGTGCAAGAACCGTGGACCCCAGCCGAAGGTCACCGGGCGTCCGGTGCGTTCGGCCAGTAGGTCGCGTAGCGCTTCTAGGCCAGCGTCCGCATGGCGGTCCAGATAAGCGTGGATGGATAGGTATCCGTCCTCACCCAACTGTGCAGTCAACTCGTCCAAGGCGCCAGCTAGGTTAGTGGCTTGCGTGCCGAACAGTTCAACGCTGCCATCCACCGTGTCCGGGGAACCGGCGGTTGGAGCGTCCAACAGTGAACGAGCGGCAACCTTAGCTGCCTCCACATCTGGCTGGTCGAACGGGTTGATGCCCAGCAGGTAGCCGGCGACCGCAGTTGCATATTCGAAGATCATGAAGCTGGTACCCAGTGGCGCACTGATGTGAATCGCCGTGGCTGCTTCATCAACTTCTTCGGGCAACTGCTCGTGGAGGTAAAGCGGCAGGATGTCTGCTGCGATATTCTTCAGCTCCGGTGCGTTCGCGTCAGCGACTACTGGAAGAACACCCTTGCCGAGCTTGCCGGTGGATTCTGCGATGAGCTGTTCGGCCCAGTCGCCGAAGCCCGGAAGCGCGTCACCAATTTCTGCAATGACTAGCTTGTCGCGTCCTGCGGTCACCAGCGCTGCACCCAAGTGCAAGGCGATATTGTCTTCGTCGTCGCTGCTCAGCAGGTCGGAGATTAATCCGGCCTCCTCGATAAGCGCTTCAATATCTGCCCCGGCAAGACCGCTTGGTACTAGACCAAAAGCGGTGAGCGCCGAGTATCGTCCGCCAACGTGAGGGTCGGCATTGAAGATCGCGCGCACACCTTCCGGGTTATCCATGGGGGAGCTCGGATCGGTGACCAGCACTAGCCGCGTGGCAGGATCGATGCCTGCGGCTTCGAAAGCCGTGGTGAAGGCCCGACGCTGTGAATCAGTTTCCACGGTGGAACCCGACTTGGAGGCGACAACCACTACGGTGCGCTCCAGATCGGTGTTCACGATGGTCGAAACCATTTGTGGGTCGGTCGTGTCGCAGATGACCAGGTCTACCTCGTCATGCGCGGCAATCACCTCGGGTGCTAGCGAGGAGCCACCCATACCGCACAAGGCGATCCGAGTAAGACCTTCAGCCAGCAACTGCTCGCGCAGCTCCAAGATTTGTGGAAGCAACTTTTCGGCCGCTTCGAAGGGCTGTGCCCAGCCCAAACGGATTGACGCCTCAGACTTTGCTGATGCACCCCACACGGTTGGGTCCTGATTGGCGATACGGCTGCCAATCCGGGCTTCGATCAGCTTCGGCAGAAGCTGGTCAACCGACGCGAGGGCCTCCCCGGAAGTTACCAGGCCCAATTCCATTTACTTGGCCTCTTTCAAGGCCACCGACATGTCTTCCAACAGTTCGTTCCACGCGACGTCAAACTTCTCAACGCCCTCGACCTCAAGCAGAGACACAATCTCGCTGTAGTCGATGCCCTGGGCTGCCAGTGCGTCCAGCACGCCGTTAGCCTGGGCGTAGCTGCCCGAAACCACGTTGCCGCGAATCTCAGCCTCGGCCGCGGTAGCGTCCAAGGTCTTCTCCGGCATGGTGTTCACGGTCTGCGGTGCCACAAGTTCGGTGACATACAGGGTGGACGGGTAGGCAGGATCCTTCACGCCGGTCGAGGCCCACAGTGGGCGCTGGACGTTGGCGCCGGAGGCAGCCAGTGCCTCGAAGCGTGCGGAAGCGAAGGATTCTTCGAAGACCTGGTAAGCCAAACGGGCGTTAGCCACACCGGCCTGGCCGCGAAGGGCCAAGGCTGCTTCGGTGCCAATCGCATTCAGACGCTTGTCGATTTCGGAATCCACGCGGGACACGAAGAAGGAAGCAACCGAGTGAATCTTGGACAAGTCAAGGCCCTTAGCCTTGGCCTTCTCCAGGCCGATCAGGTACGCGTTGATGACCTCGCGGTAGCGTTCCAGCGAGAAGATCAGGGTGACGTTGACGCTGATGCCCTCGGCGATGGTTTCGGTGATTGCTTCGAGACCGGCCAGTGTTGCTGGGATCTTGATCAGTACGTTTTCACGGTCTACACGCTGGTACAGGGCCTTGGCCTGGATGATGGTCTGTGCGGTGTCGTGGGCCAGACGAGGGTCAACCTCGATGGAGACACGGCCGTCAAAACCGTTGCTGGAATCGAAGATCGGACGGAACAGGTCGCACGCTGCGGCCACGTCGTCACTGGTGATCTCGGTGATCGCGTCCTCGACGGACTTGTGACGCTGCTCGGCGATAGCTTCGCCGTACACGGTCGCGTTGGACAGCGCCGCGGCAAAGATGGACGGGTTGGTGGTGACACCAACTACGTTCTTCTCTTCAATGAGCTTGGCTAGCGAGCCGCTGGTCAAGCGTTCGCGGGAAAGGTCGTCGAGCCAGATGGATACGCCGGCGTCGGACAGGGCCTGGGTGTTTGGGTTAGACATATTGTGTACCAGTTCCTTACTTAACAACTTTTTGGGCGGCTGCGACAACTGCTTCGGTAGTGATACCGAATTCGCTGTAGAGCTTCTTGTAATCTGCGGAGGCACCAAAGTGATCCAGCGAGATGATCTCGCCTGCGGAACCAACTAGTTCACGCCATCCCTGAGCGACTCCGGCTTCCACCGAGACGCGGGCGGTGATGGCTTCCGGAAGAACTTCTTCACGGTAGGCGGCGTCCTGCTTGGCGAACCATTCGAAACTTGGCAGTGAAACCACGCGGGCTGCAATACCCTTGGTTGCCAGTTCTTCGCGGGCTTCAACGGCCAACTCAACCTCGGAGCCGGTGGCCAGCAAGATGACATCTGGGGTGACTTCTGTGCCGTCGAGGACAGCTTCGGCCAGAATGTAACCACCCTTCAAGGTGCCCTCGGCGCCGCGGAAACCGGCGGCCGAACGGTCGTAGATTGGCAGGTTCTGACGTGAAAGCACGATGCCCGATGGGGTGTCGGTCAGTTCCAGCATTCCGCGCCATGCGTAGGCAACCTCGTTGGCGTCCGCTGGGCGGACGACGTCGAAGTTCGGGATGATGCGCAACGATGCCAGCTGTTCTACTGGCTGGTGGGTTGGGCCGTCTTCGCCCAGTCCAATGGAGTCGTGGGTCCACACGAAGATCGATGGAACACCCATCAGCGCTGCCAAGCGGATAGCCGGGCGCTGGTAGTCCGAGAAGATCAGGAAGGTGCCGGAGAATGCGCGAGTCGGCGAGGACAGCACGATGCCGTTCACGATCGAAGCAGCAGCGTGCTCACGGATACCGAAGTGTAGGACGCGGCCGTATGGGCTGGTATCCCACGAGTCCGTGGAGCGACGCTCTGGAGCGAAGGACTTCGCGGTATCGATGGTGGTGTTGTTTGAGCCTGCCAGGTCGGCCGAGCCGCCCCATAGTTCTGGCAACTCGTCGGCAATGGCGTTGATGACCTTGCCTGAAGCCGCGCGGGTAGCCATCGTGGAACCTGGTTCGAAGGTTGGGATCTTTTCGGTCCAGCCCTCGGGCAGTTCGCCAGCCTGCAGACGCTCAAGTAGAGCAGCCTCTTCAGGGTTGGCGCTCTTCCAGGCGTTGAAGGTTTCATTCCACGACTCGTGCAGTGCCGCGCCACGGGTAACAACCTCGCGGGCGTGAGCCAACACTTCGTCTTCGATATGGAATGACTGTTCTGGGTCAAAGCCTAGAACCTTCTTGAGCCCTGCAACTTCTTCAGTACCAAGCTTTGAACCGTGAATGCCGCCGGTGTTCTGCTTGGTTGGTGAAGGCCAACCGATAATGGTGCGCAGAGCGATGATCGAGGGACGCGAGGTCTCTGCCTTGGCGGCACGGATCGCTGCGTCTAGGGCTGCCATATCTTCGACGTACTCGCCGGTGACGGTCCAGTCCACACGCTGGGTGTGCCAGTTGTAGGCGTCGTAGCGACCCAGAACATCTTCGGTGAACGCGATGTCGGTGTCGTTCTCGATAGAAATTTTGTTGTCATCGTAAATTACGACGAGGTTGCCAAGTTCCTGGTGACCTGCCAACGAAGATGCCTCCGAGGTGACACCTTCCTGCAGATCGCCATCGGATGCAATTACGTAAACCGTGTGATCAAACGGGCTGGTGCCAGCTTCTGCGGCAGGATCCAGCAGGCCGCGCATGCGACGCTGTGAGTAGGCGAAGCCAACGGCTGAGGCAAGACCCTGGCCCAATGGGCCGGTGGTGATTTCCACGCCGGCGGTGTGACCGACCTCTGGGTGACCCGGGGTCTTAGCGCCCCAGGTGCGTAGCGCCTCAATATCTTCCATCTCTAGGCCGTAGCCGGAAAGGAAGAGCTGTAGGTACAAGGTCAGCGAAGTATGACCGGGGGAGAGCACGAAGCGGTCGCGACCGATCCAGTTCGGATCCTTCGGGTCGTGACGGAGGTGCTTCTGGAAGATTAGATATGCTGCCGGAGCCAAGCTCATGGCGGTACCTGGATGGCCGTTGCCAACTTTTTCTACGGCGTCGGCTGCCAAGACACGGGTGGTGTCGATGGCCTTACGATCCAACTCGGTAAGTGAGAACTCTTCTACTAAGGATTCAGTCGCCACTGCGGCGTTCCTTCCATTGAGGCTTGGACGGGGATAATCCCGCTGACACGCAATACGCCGTCGACCCTCCTACCCGAAGTCGAGCTTATTTGGGGTATTTGGTGGCGACGGCGCGATTACTGACCACTCTATCGCGAATCGGGCATTGTCTGTATGGCTTGAACAAACATGACACGCAGAATTTGAATCTATCTTTGACCCCTCGAACATCGCGGAGCGCAGAAACCTGGTGTCCTAACTCGAACCTTGAACCGCCACGGCAGTAGTAATTTCGACCGAGAGTTGAGAAAAGCCCGACACAGAGGCGTTGCGTCATGCTAAATGGAGGTTGGCGAGTCGGTTATGGAAACGCCAAACGTCATTAGCCTACAAATTTTAAACTTTGTTGAAGGTCAGATAACAAATCTATAAGCATGTGACTAGCGTGCAGTGACTGCGGAGCTGAAAACCCAGTGGCCCGGTGAAAGTCACCCTGTATACACCTGAGTATTGGGAAGTCAGTGACTGCGCGTTGATGTATAAGATGACTGGAATCACGCCGATATTCAGCAATACTTCCTCAAGGCAACTACCGCCCGACTTCTATTCGTCGTAGAATAAAAGATGTCTGTCTTGTACCCGTGTAGAACTGAGTGCGTTTAATTGAAGACTCTTAATGTCACCGGAACGTCAGTGCCGCGCTCGTCGCGTCAACCTGATGAAAGCACCGGGGATTTTGTCAAGCGTAAGGCCGGTTCCTATGTGGCGTTGACTAAGCCTCGCGTCATAGAGCTGCTCCTGGTGACCACCCTGCCCACGATGATTTTCGCGCAGCGCGGTTTCCCTGATGTCTGGCTGATGATCGCAACCCTTGTAGGTGGCGCAATGTCCGCAGGTGCGGCAGGATCATTTAACTGTTACCTGGATCGCGACATGGACAAGCTGATGAAGCGGACCAAGGGTCGCCCGTTGGTTACCGGTGATGTCACCCCTCGCGAAGCATTAATCTTCTCTTGGGTATTGGCAATTGCTTCACTCGCGGTGTTCTGGTTCGGCACCAACCCGCTCACCACTGCACTTGGTCTTGCCGCGATTCTTCTATACGTGGTTCTTTACACGATGATTCTTAAGCGTCGCACCTCACAGAATATCGTCTGGGGCGGAATTGCAGGCTGCATGCCAGTGCTGATCGCCTGGGCAGCTGTGACCGAAACCGTCGAGTGGCCGGCGACCATCTTGTTCCTGGTGATCTTCCTCTGGACTCCGCCACACTATTGGCCATTGTCAATGAAGTACGCCGATGACTACAACGCTGCTTCGGTGCCAATGCTTGGTGCTATCGCCAATGCACGTCGAGTCTCGGTTCAGGTTGTACTCTACGCATGGGCCACGGTCGTTTGTTCGTTGCTCTTGCTTCCTATGGGCTATGCAGGCATCGTCTACACTGCGGTTGCCGGCGGGGCGGGCATTTGGTTCGTTTATGAATCGCACGTTCTTTACCGCGAGACCCAGCGTGACCATAGTCCTGCTGAGATGAACCGTAAGGCCATGAAGGTCTTCCATATCTCGATTACCTACTTGTCACTGGTCTTCGTGGCTCTGGCATTCGACCCATTCGTGGGCAGTCCGCTGTTTGGCTAAAAGTCCTGAATAGATCCCCGTTTCCGTTGCCGGAAGCGGGGATTTTCCATTTGCCCTGGTTACTGTCTGGAAAATCGGCGTAGTGGCAACGGACGTGGCGCTGATGAGTTGGTAAAGAATAGCTAACGTTTAGCTCTCTTGCTATACAAGACTTGTTACGCAAGGTAAGTTCAATGTATGAATCTCAACGCGGAAAAGATCGCCACGAACCTGCGCAAGGGAGTGCTTGAATACTGCGTTCTTGCGTTGTTGTCGGAGCGGGATATGTATGGGCTTGAGATTGCGAATCAGCTCGTTGAGTTGGAACTGACAGCCAGCGAGGGGAGCCTTTACCCCCTGCTAGCCAGAATGAAAGACGCGGGAAGTGTTGCGACGCGCTGGGAACAAGTCGACGGTTCACGCTCTCGCAAGTATTACGCAATTACCGGCAACGGTAGGCAATCACTAGAACTCTTTGGCTCGGTCTGGGGTCAGCTGAGTTATCAGGTGGACGGTTTATTAGGAGGACATCATGTTTAGTACCAAGCCGGATGTGACTGCCAAGCGCTATGTACGTCAACTTAGCGGATACTTGGCGGACCTGCCTGAAGCTCAGCGACGAGTCATTCTCCAAGACATCTCCGAGCATATCGAGGAGTCAAGACTGAGTGGCCGTACCGAATCGGAAGTCATCAGTGCCTTGGGGGAGCCCAGAGAAGTGGCCAAGGCATCTCGCAGTGAGCTGGGGGTCCCCGAACCGCGTGGAACGGGTCCCTGGCCGGTAGGGAATACTCTCATTGGCGTTGCTATCGCACTGGCAACTTTTACCGCGGCGATTGTAAGTTTCTTTCTTCGTAACGCGGAGGGCCAGCATCCGGACTACACGAGTTCAACCGAACGTTCGCTAACAGCGCTTGTGGAACTTTATGGGCCCGGAATAGCGGTGCTCACACTGGTGCCGGCTGCTCTGCTAGCGGTGCTCTTACTGGTGCCATTGAGGATGCGTCGCTGGGCAACATTGATCTGCGCCGTGGCAGCTTCCGCATTAGTTGTTTCTGATCCAATTGACGCTGGACTGTTCTATGTTCCGATGGCAATCGTAATTTGGTTGGCCACGATGCTGCCCTTTGCTAAATCTTTGCAGGCGGGGAGAAGAGAATCGCTTGTCCTGCGAATTATCGGTGTGCTGATTATGCTTCTTCCCGTTGTGCTCGTCGCAAGTGGGGTCGAACGCGGCAATATTGGAGTTTTCATGCTTCCCGCGCTGATCTGGGCCGTTGCTTGCTTGGCGATAGCAGTCGGGATCATACTCAATTTGCGTATCTCTTACTGGGCCGTGTTGGCATACGGAGTGTTGGCCCTGATCGTCGCGGTATTCGATAGTGGAATGCTCGTGGGGGCGATCTGGCTGTTTGGCGGGATTGTTTTGTCTTTCGGAATTTATGGGCTGCTGCGACTGCGCCCTAGAGCAGGCATCACCCGCTAGAACGACCACAGCGGCAGGGCAAAGCAAAAGCGGCTGGATCCCCCCGGGGATCCAGCCGCTTGAGTCTTAGATAGCGTTTAGCGCTGTTCTACGCGTTCGCTCCGAGGAAGCCGGACGGCACAGTCCCACAGGTTGGTGGCCGCCACCAGCAGCAGGCTAGCGCCGAGCATATGTAGCAGTACCAAGGTGATAGGTAAGCCAGTGAAGTGCTGGGTGTATCCGATGGCCGCCTGCGCGAGGATGACCACTACCATCCACCAGGCAGCTGTACGGACCTTTGAGTTGCCATCGGCGCGGTAGGCCAAGACGAGTACTGCAATAGTGGCCACAATCAACAGGTATACCGGTGCGGTATGCATGCGAGTGACTAGCAATGGATCAAAGAGGTGACGAGGTGCAGAAGCGTCACCTGCGTGTGGGCCGGTGCCGGTGACGATGGTGCCCATAATGACTGCGAGCATGGACAATATCCAAGCGGCGGTGGCGAACTGACCAACCGATTTCGTCGAAGCTTGGTGATTTTCTTGCTTTAGCTCTCGTCGGGTGCGGTTGACCAAAATGGTGGCCAAGCAGACCAGCGTTCCCGAAAGAATGAAGTGCAGGGACACAACCCAAGGGTTTAGGTCGGTCAATACGGTGATGCCACCGATGACGCCCTGAGCGGGAATGCCTGCCAAAAGAACCCAAGCAAGGGTGAAGATCGAGCGATGAGTTTTGCGCATATTCCAGACGGCGATAAAAAACGCCACTGCAATAGCCAGCAACACAAAGGTGAGTAGGCGGTTACCGAACTCAATGAGGCCGTGCACGCCCATCTCAGGGACCGGGGTCATGGAACCCGGGACGCAGTTTGGCCAGTGTGAGCAGCCCAAACCAGATTTGGTCAGTCGTACTGCGCCACCGGTGATGATGATGCCAACCTGAGAGATCAAGGAGGCGATCGCCAGACCGTGAACAAGCCGGGTGACGTGCGTCGGCAACCTATCGGCCCAGCTTGGGGTGACTAGGTTTGAAGACATGGAAATCTCCCTTACTTTGTGTTGGTTAGTTCCATTTGAAAAGTTTGATGGCGGCAAAGGAGCCGGCAGCGGCCCAAAGCACCAAGAAGATCACGCTGGCAAGGCTGAAATGCCCCTCGATGAGCGCCGCGCGAAGGGCGTCACCGAGTGCAGCCGAAGGCAAAGCATCTAGCGTTGGCTGAAGCCAGGCCGGGGCCATCGTTAAGGGGAACAGCACTCCGCCGACTCCGGCGAGGAGGACCCAGGCCAAGTTGGTGATAGCAAGTGTCGCTTCGGGGCGAACCGTACCGGCAATAAGCAATCCCAAAGCAGTAAACGTCGCAGCGCCAAGGAGTAGGAACAACACGGCGGGAATGATTCCCAAAAGGTTTGGCTCCCAGCCCAGAAGTAAGGCCACGATGGTAATCAGTACTACCTGGATAGCTAATACGGTGAGTACCGCAATTACCTTGCCGAAGATCAAGCCTGCTTTACCCAATGGGGTAGTAGAGAACATTCGCAGTACGCCGTAGCGTCGGTCAAAGCCAGTGCCGATGCCTTGACCGGTGAAGGCTGTGGAAATGACGCAGAGGGCCAACACTCCGGGCACTGCTGCATCAATGCTGCGTGGTGCCACACCTTCCAGAATATCCGTGAAGGTCAGTCCAAACAGGGCAATAATGGGCAACACTACGGCGAGTACTAACTGCTCACCGTTGCTGAGCATCATCAGTGTTTCGTATTTGCCCTGTAAGGCGATGCGCTTGGGCATGGACACGGCGTTGGATTGGCTCATTGTCGGGCTCATACCGTTTCCTCTTTTTGCGCAAATTCCAAGAAGACATCTTCGAGGCTGCGTGCCTGCAAGTTCATGTGGGTCGGCAAGATACCTTCACGGGCCCACCAGCTTGTCAGCCAGTTAAGATGCTCCGCCGAACTGACGCCTGTTAGATGGTATTCGCCAGGTGCGGTCTCGCTCAGATGTAGTCCGGCTGGCGGTTGCGGCAATTCTAAGGATGGGCTCGCGCCAAAGTTCACCGGACGGTTTTCGTGCTCAGAAGCGGCCAAAGTTGTCAGCTCGGTGACGGTGCCCTGTGCAACGCTTCGGCCCTTGTCGATAATGTACACATAGTCACTTAAGCGCTGTGCATCATCCATCAGGTGTGTGGTCAGTACGATGGCTTTACCGAGGTCGCGTTGTTCGCTGATTAGATCAAAGACGACCTGACGTGATTGCGGGTCTAATCCGGCGCTCGGCTCGTCTAAGAAGAGGACTTCAGGGTCGCCGGCTAGCGCGAGGGCTAAGGCGACACGTTGTTTTTGTCCCCCAGAAAGCCGGCGAATAGTGCGGCTACCGAATGATTCAAGATCCAGCCGAGTGATCAGCGCATCGATATCGATGGGTTTTTTGTACATTCCAGCCACGTGGCGCAAAAGCGGAATCGGTCGCATTGACGGAGGCAATCCTCCATCTTGCAACATCACGCCGACCCGCGAACGAAGGTCGGGGTTGTCGCCAAAGGGATCTTGGCCGAGCAGTTCAATCGTTCCACCCTCGGGTCGCAAAAGGCCCTGAGCGCAGGCGAGCGTGGTGGACTTGCCGGCACCATTAGAGCCCAAAAGGGTTGTGACTTGGCCGGGGAGGGCTTTGAGGGAGACGGAATCCAGGACCCTGAGCATGCGATTATTCAGCGCAGGAACCGGTCCCAAATCCTTGCTCAGCTCACTAATAATGAGGCTGGGAGTAACTGAAGACACCACAGCATTCTACGTCATGTCGAAGTCGTAAGGGCTGAGTCTTTAGTCACGAAGGCTCGATTTAGGTTTCTGCGCGGAGGATGATAGCCATAGGGCACGAAATCCCTGAGATTCCCGGAATGACTAGCCCTACCTTAGTAAGTCCTTCCTTACTAGACGTGGGGGAAAAATATAGGCATGCTTGTGTTGTGTATTCATCTAATTCAGACACAGCTAGTACCGCAACCGGCACTACGGTTGGCACGGTTGGGGATACTGAGGAGCGCACGCGAGACCGAGTTCTAAACGCGGTGCTCGAAGACGGACCGGTCAGTGCGGCCGAGCTTGGCAGCAAGCTCGGATTCACGCCAGCAGCGGTTCGCCGTCACCTTGACGCGCTGTCAAAAGCAGGGCTTGTTGAGGTAAAGCTGGTAGCAAATCAGAAGTCGGGCGCAGGTCGGCCGTCCCGCAGGTACGTACTATCGCACCGCGGACAGACGAAGCTGGGCAACGATTACCTAGACATCGCCACCCAAGCACTGAAGGTGCTGGGAGATGCGGCCGGCGAAGATGCGATACGCAAATTCGCGCGGGACCGCTTCGCGACGATGGAAATCCGTTATGCGAAGGCAATGGACGGTATAGAAGGACTTGAAGAACGAGCAACGAAGCTTAGCGAGTTGCTCAGTTCCGACGGTTTTGTGGGGTACACCCGCAATGTCGAAGCGAAAGTTTCGAAAGCACTAATGCGCAGCGTTCAGCTGTGCCAGGGGCATTGCCCCATACAAGATTTGGCACGCGAGTTTCCGGTGTTTTGCGACATGGAGACTGAAATGTTTGCTCGACTGGTCGGTGTTGATGTGCGAAGGCTCTCGACATTGGCCGGCGGCGGACATGTGTGCACGACCCACATTCCAGTGGGTCGCGGAAAGGCGCCGTTACGCGCTGAGAAGAGAACTCGAATTCAGTTCACGAAGATGGAGAGGCCGCGATGACGGATCAGATTGCACAGGAGTCTGCTGACCCAGGTGTAATTTCCGAAATTCTGGAGAAGAACCCCGAACTCCAAGGAATCGGTAATTACGAATACGGCTGGTCAGATAAGAACGACGCGGGTGCAAATGCACGCCGTGGCGTTGACGCTGAAGTTGTAGCCAACATTTCCAACCTCAAGTCAGAACCTGAGTGGATGTTGGAGCTACGCCAGAAGGGCTTGAAGTACTTCGATCGCAAGCCAATGCCAACCTGGGGTCCAGACCTCTCGGGCATCGACTTCGACAACATCAAGTACTTCGTTCGCTCGACCGAGAAGCAAGCCACCTCGTGGGAAGACCTTCCGGAAGATATCAAGAACACCTATGACAAGCTGGGTATTCCAGAGGCTGAGAAGCAGCGTCTGGTTTCCGGTGTTGCCGCGCAGTACGAGTCCGAGGTTGTTTATCACCAGCTGCGTGAAGACCTTGAAGCTCAGGGTGTGATCTTCCTCGATACCGATACCGCGTTGCGGGAACACGAAGATGTCTTCAAAGAATACTTCGGCTCGGTCATCCCGGCAGGCGATAACAAGTTCGCTTCGCTGAACACCGCGACTTGGTCCGGTGGCTCCTTCGTGTACGTTCCTAAGGGCGTCCACGTAGAGATCCCACTGCAGGCCTACTTCCGTATCAACACGGAAAACATGGGTCAGTTCGAACGTACTTTGATCATCGCCGATGAAGATTCCTACGTTCACTACATTGAGGGTTGCACCGCTCCGATCTACCAGTCGGACTCGCTGCACTCGGCAGTAGTCGAGATCATCGTGAAGAAGAACGCTCGCGTTCGCTACACGACGATCCAGAACTGGTCGACCAACGTGTACAACCTCGTGACCAAGCGTGCCATCTGTGAAGAAGGCGCCACCATGGAATGGGTCGATGGCAACATCGGCTCCAAGGTCACCATGAAGTACCCAGCCGTATACCTGGTTGGCGAGCACGCCAAGGGTGAAACCCTGTCCATCGCCTTCGCCGGCGAAGGTCAGCACCAGGACACCGGTTCGAAGATGGTTCACATCGCTCCGAACACCTCTAGCGCTATTGTCGCTAAGTCGGTGGCTCGTAACGGTGGCCGCTCCGCTTACCGTGGCTTGGTCCAGGTCCGCGAAGGTGCCAAGGGTACAAAGAACTCGGTCGTGTGTGACGCGTTGCTGGTTGACCAGATCTCGCGTTCGGACACTTACCCATACATCGACGTCCGCGAGGATGACGTGACCATGGGCCACGAGGCGACGGTTTCCCGTGTTTCTGAAGAACAGCTGTTCTACCTGATGTCCCGCGGCATGGCCGAGGACGAGGCAATGGCAATGATCGTGCGTGGCTTCGTTGAGCCAATCGCACGTGAGCTTCCAATGGAATACGCGCTGGAACTGAACCGCCTTATTGAACTCCAGATGGAAGGATCGGTCGGCTAAGAATGTCGGAGACCACCACTCAGATTCCCGAAGAGAAGGCGCGCATTGGCGCCCCATCGATTCCGGGCTTCACCGAAGAGGGCGAAAACCTTTCGCCACTAAACGACAGCGCTTCCTCACCACTAGCCGGGGCTTCTTCCAAGAGCCACAGCCATGGTGGCGGCGAAGGTGTCACGGATTCTTCGCGTGCAGGCCGGTTGACCAGCTACAACGTTGAAGATTTCCCAAAGCTCACCGGTCGTGAAGAAGACTGGCGCTTTACCCCGCTGAAGCGTATCGGTTCACTGCACACCGCAGAACTGACCGGTCAGGCACCAAAGGTCGAGCTGACCGGCTCAGAGAACGTCACGCTGCGCACCGTCGCGGCAGATGACGCGATCCGCGGCAACGCTTTCACCCCCGATGACCGCGTGTCGGCCAACGGCTGGAAGTACGCCGATGGCGCACAGGTTCTTACCATCCCGGCTAACGCCGAGAACACCAAGAGCATCCTGCGCATCACCGGTGAGTCGCTGGAACCTGCAGCTCAGCACCTGATCATCGTGGCCGAGGAGAATTCCGAAGCCATGGTCGTTATCGACCACGTTGGTTCGGCAGTGCTGGCACAGAACATCGAATTTGATGTTCGCCAGGGCGCGCGCTTGCGTGTTGTCTCCCTGCAGGCTTGGGAGTCGGATGCAATCCACGCTTCCTCGCAGCAGGCTGTGGTAGCCAAGGACGCAACCTTCAAGCACATTGTTGTCACCTTCGGTGGCGACTTGGTGCGCGTGAACCCATCGGCTCGTTTTGCTGGGGAACACGCAGAGATCGAGCTGTACGGCCTGTACTTCGCCGACGCCGGTCAGCACCTGGAACACCGCTTGTTCGTTGATCACGCGGTTCCTAACTGCAAGTCGAACGTGCTGTACAAGGGTGCCTTGCAGGGCAAGGGCGCACACACGGTCTGGGTTGGCGACGTGCTGATCCAGAAGGCCGCTGTGGGTACCGACTCCTACGAAGCAAACCGCAACCTGGTGCTCACCGACGGTACTCGTGCCGACTCGGTTCCTAACCTGGAAATCGAGACCGGCCTCATCGACGGTGCCGGACACGCATCCACCACCGGACGCTTCGACGACGAGCACCTGTTCTACCTGATGGCCCGCGGTATCGATGAGAAGACCGCCCGCCGCTTGGTGGTTCGTGGCTTCCTGAACGAAATCGTCCAGCAGATCGGTGACGAGCAGCTCGAAGAGCGCTTGACCGACACCATCGAAGAAGAATTGGCAGCTACTCACCTTTAAGTAGCGCCGGTTCTACCAGCCTTTTAGATATAGAAACGGAACGACGTATGTCTACTCTGGAAATCAAAGACCTGCACGTCTCGATCGACACCGAGCAGGGTGAGAAGGAAATTCTCAAGGGTGTTTCGTTGGTAATCAACACCAACGAAACCCACGCAATCATGGGCCCTAACGGCTCGGGCAAGTCCACCTTGGCTTCGACCATCGCCGGTCACCCACGCTACAAGGTCACCTCGGGTTCGATTACCCTTGACGGTGCCGACGTACTGGAGATGAGCGTTGACGAGCGTGCCAAGGCAGGCCTGTTCCTGGCCATGCAGTACCCAGTTGAGGTCCCAGGCGTGACCATGACTAACTTCCTGCGTACCGCCAAGACCGCAATCGACGGCGAAGCGCCGAAGCTGCGTACCTGGACCAAGGACGTCAAGGAAGCCATGGCGAAGCTGAAGATCGATGCGGACTTCGCTAGCCGTAACGTCAACGAAGGCTTCTCCGGTGGCGAGAAGAAGCGCGTTGAAATCTTGCAGATGGAACTGTTCAAGCCTAAGTTCTCGATTCTGGATGAGACCGACTCGGGCCTTGACGTTGACGCGTTGAAGACCGTTTCTGAGGGTGTTAACCGCGCTCAGGACGAAAACCAGATGGGCACCTTGCTGATCACCCACTACACTCGCATCCTGCGCTACATCAAGCCAGACTTCGTGCACGTGTTCGTTGATGGTCGTATCGCTGAGCAGGGTGGCGCAGAACTCGCAGACCGTTTGGAAGAAGAAGGTTACGACCGCTTCCTTAACGTTCAGGCCTAGTAAGGTATAACCCATGAGTGAAATAACCGAACAGAGCACAGGAGCCAAAACGACTCCGCTGGAAGATGTCGAAGAGGCGCTCAAAGACGTGATTGACCCGGAACTCGGCGTCAACATTGTCGACTTGGGTCTGCTTTACGGAATGAAGTATGCCGAAGACGGCGTGCTAATTCTCGATATGACGCTCACCACCGCAGCATGCCCGCTCACCGATATTATCGAAGAGCAGGTCGCCCAGGCTATGGAAAGCGTTGTCGACGAGCATCGTCTGAACTGGGTCTGGATGCCACCTTGGGGTCCAGAACGTATCACCGATGATGGTCGCGACCAGATGCGAGCACTTGGTTTCAACATCTAAGTTGTATTGCTAAAGGCGCCTTTCGAAATCCGCTACGGATTTTGGAAGGCGCCTTTTCTTTGCGTTTAAAGTGCTTATCGCAAGCCTTAGCGATCTGGTGTGTGTACCGTTTCAAAGGCCATTGCGGTGCCGGTACCACCGGCTGCCGCCATCAAAGCCAAGCACAGCTCGTCTTGAATCTTCTTTTCTTTAGCCTGCCAGAACAGCCTGGTGCTCAGAATGGCACCACTGGCCCCGTAGGGGTGGCCCAGTGCCAACGCCCCACCCTCACGATTTACATCTTCAGGGGCTATGCCAAGTTGAGTCAGGCAGGCGAGGGCCTGTACAGCAAAGGCTTCGTTAAACTCAATGAGTCCAGCCTGGGCCAGTCTGCGTTTGCCCAGGAACAGCTCGAGTTTTTGATACGCGGGAACGGCTGCCATGCCCAAGATTTGTGGGTCGCACGCGCCACTGCCGGTGGACAGATAACGCAGCGCAAAATTTGCGCCCAACTGATTGAAATACTCGGCGTCAACGATTAGCACCGCTGCGGCGCCATCATTAATGGGACAAGAATTACCTGCACTCACCGTGCCACCGGGAACAAACGCCGGGCGCAACGCCCCAAGCTTTCCCTCCGTGAGTCCCGGTCGCGGACAAGTATCGCGGTTGATCAGACCGGTAGCGGTGTGCACCGCCACTATCTCGTTATCGAATCGCGCGGTTTGCTGAGCCTGGACCGCACGTTGGTGGCTTCGTAATGCAAAATCGTCTTGGGCTCTGCGCGAGACGTTAAACTCCGTGGCAATGTTTTCTGCCGCGACGCCCATATCTGGGTCCGCGTGAGGGCGTGGGGTAAAACGAGCTCGTGAATAGATGCGTGGGGGAGAGCCGGGCACAACATTCTTTTCCATCCGCCACGGCGCAGTACTCACCGATTCGACGCCTCCGGCGATGACTGCGCGCGCTTCGCCACACTGAATCATTCTTGCGCCAGCAGCAATGGCTTCTAAAGCGCTGGCACACTGCGCGTCTAGCGTGGTGGCTGGAACGGACAGGGGTAGACGCGATGCCTGAGCGGCTACTCGGGCTATATTTCCGCCCGGACCGGCAGCGTTTCCGGCAAAAACGTGCTCTACCGCGGCAGGATCTAAGCCTGAATCTTCGAGCAACGCGTTAAAAACTTTTGCTAGCAGGTCCTCGGCGCCTAGCTGCGCGAACTCTTTATTCGACCTCACGATGGGCGTGCGCCGAGCTGCGATAATCAATGCTTCATTCATCGTAGACGCAGCTTTCTTAGACCCGCGGTCGTCGGTAAGGGAAGGTTGAAAACATCTCGCTTTCCGCTATTCGTTAGTGGCCAGTCAGATAAAAACACAAGGTCATGGGGGATCTTGTAGGTAGGAAGTAAGTTTTTCAGCTCGCCGTGCAGCTCCAGCGCATCGGGAAGCATCCGTGGATCCGGAAACAGACAATAGGCGGTAATTCTTGGCCTGTCCGCAGCATCGCGATGAGCCTGAACCACTGGTTGGATAAGCCCGCATTGTTCTAGGGCGGCGCTAATTTCTGCCGGGTAAATATTGTTCCCATTAATATTGAGCATCTCACCGTGACGCCCCAATATTTGGACCCGGTTCTCCGGTAGTAAGCGGGCAAGATCTCCCACCCCGGTCGAATCTTTGCAGCGTTCCAACTCGCCTGGACCGCGTGGGTCATAACCGGTGGCATTAAAGTCGCTAGCAATCATGAGCCGGCCAACGCCGTTGCCTTGCGACGCATGTAAATGAGCTCGGACGCCGTCGAAGAAGGTCCCGATGAATTCGGGCATCGAATACGTGGCCGAGCGTTGATGCGCCCGATAGGCAATGAGGCTGTGCTCACTACTCCCGTAGTATTCGGTGCAAGTGATCTGTGGAGAGACTCGCAAGATCCGTTGGGCCAGCTGCGAAGCCAACGGTTCACCGCCAGTAACCACGTGACGAAGCGTGGCAAGTAAATTCGACTCGAGCTGGTCAAGCATGAGCCGTACCAGCGAAGGAACAGCGACGACCCTATTGCAATTTTCGGTTTCTAATAGCGTGGTCACGTCCTGAGCTTTCCAGCGCCCGGGTGCCACGATTGTTCCCCCGGTGGCGATCGATTCCACAAGAGCGTAGAGGCCAAGCCCGTGGGCCAGTGGGCCGGGCACCATCGTTCGTGCGTCCTTGGTGGCACCGAGGGTCGTGGCACACCTAGCGATCGACTGCTCCCACGAATCGCGACTGCGCATTACTGCCTTCGGAGATCCGCTAGATCCAGAAGTGAACACGACCAACAGCTCGCACTGTGCGTCGTAGGAGGCCGTTAAAGCCGGTACGGCAGCTACGTCGTCAACATCTGATGGCACTCGCACCGGGTTCTGGCCTAAGGCCCGCAGAACTGCCTCCCCGTCGCGGTCGCAAAGCAGGGTGGGTGAGTCGAAGAGTTCCAGCATTTGGAGAAGCCGTGCCGAAGGCCATGCCGGATCTAGGATGATCGCGCTAATACCTGCCAGCATGCACCCGTGGAAGGAGATAGCCAGGGCGATGGGGTCGGTGCAGTAGATACCAACACGGTTTCCGGGTAAAACTTTCTGGCGTAGCTTGCCAGCCAACGCATTGCTGCTCGCAGCTAAGGAAAGATAATCCAAAACGTGAGTTGTGCTGATGACCGCGGGGTGTCTTGGACGGGTCCGCGCGTTCTGTTGCAGCTGGCTGGCAAGATCCATCGGATTAGCTCATCAGTGCCCGGTAGCTGCGGTGCACGGTGACGGCCACCAGCGTGGTGACCACGGCTTTGATTAGATCACCCGGAAGGAATGCGATGGCGCCAATCGCGGAGGTACCAAGATCAAGCCCTGTCACTGCGGCCGTCCATGGAATTCCGAACAGGTAGATCACGCCGATACCGCCAATGATGACCGAAACCAATCCTGTGATGATACGACCGGTTTGACCCTTTTGGCGGAGTACCCAGAATTTGAACAGCGCGCCGATTACCAAGGAACCAAAAATCCAGCCCAGCAGGTAGCCGCCGGTTGGGCCTAGCAATACGGCCAGCCCACCGCGGCCGCCAGCTAACAGTGGTAAGCCGGCTAAAGCAAGGACAACCACAATCAGACTGGAGAGCATGCCGCGTACCGGGCCAAGGAGTGCTCCAGCGAGCATGACGCCCAAAGTTTGCAGTGTAATGGGCACCGGCACAATGCCGATCACGATGGGCGGAACTAAGCCCATAGCGGCGATCATGGCCGCAAATATTGCAACATAAACAGTATTTCGGGTTTGCGAACTAGTGGCAGTTGCCATTGGAGTGTCCTAACGAATGATTGTGCGAGAGAGTCTGGGTAGGATTATTTGGAATGTTCGGCGGAGTCGTAACCGCGTGCTTCTAGCGCCTCGGCCGTATCTTCAGCGATCCGTAGGGATCGAATCACCAGAGGGACTGCTACGGCGAGAGGATTATTTGCTAGCCCGCGCGCATGTTGGGCTTCGCGGACTTCAAGATATACGCGCTTGAGTTCTGGAATGAAGCGAATAGCCAAAGATAGCCCTAAGGAAATTTGTGCCGGGTTGGCGCCGACATGCCGTAGGGGAGATGCCACCTGTTGAAAGAGTTCGAGCATGGCATCAAAGGTCGTCGTCAAGCTGACGGCATAGGCAAACATGCACATGGTGAGCAGGCGAAGCACCGACACTAGCGCGCTGTCCCATGTTGTCTGGATCCCTAAGGAGACAAAGACGATAGCAAGGATGAGAAGCAAGGTCACCAGAGGCATGCGTAGCTGGCGCAGGTTCACCCGGGCACTGAGCAAAACGAGGACGCTCACAAGGAGTAGCACCGAGAGGATCTGCCAACTACCGATCAGGTATAGACCGATGCTGACGACCAGCAGTGCTCCAAATTTTAGTCCCGCTGGTAATTTGGCGAGGTACGAGGTGTTGTGTGCGGCGATCATACGAGGCTCCACTGGCGGTAATGATCAATAGCGTCCGCAGGCTGACCATCAAAGTCTATGATCCCGTCAGTTACCACCAGGACACGATCAAAGTCTTCTAGCAGTTCTAGATCGTGAGTAATGACGATGGCTCGTTGCGGGAGTTGGGCGATTTCGCGTTGGAAGCGGAGCCGATTTCGTAGATCAAGCATGGTTGTTGGCTCGTCAAAAACAATCGTGCGAGGTTGCATGGCCATCACTGCTGCCAGAGCCACCATTTGCTGCTCGCCTCCGGAAAGCGTATGGCTCTCACGATCTGCCAGATGGGCAATGTTCAGTTCCTCGAGGGTCTGCGTGACTCGAACCTTGCGTTCGGCTTTGGACAAGCCGATGTTTTTCAGACCAAAAGCTATGTCGTCTGCAACCAGTGGCATGATGATTTGATTCGCTGGGTTCTGGAAAACGAAACCCACATCGCGGCGAATCTGTTTCGCGTTTTTGGACGTATCTAGTCCTCCCACACGGACGGTTCCAGTGGTAGGAATAACTAGTGCGTTCAGTAATCGCGACAGTGTGCTTTTACCGGCTCCGTTTGCCCCGATGATTCCGATGCGACGTTCATTGAGCGTCAGGGTGATATCAGTGAGAACCGGGCGGTCTTCAAAGCTGACAGTGACTTGCTCAAGTTGGATCTCTGGTAATTCCACAATGCTCCATCGCGACGTACTTTTTCATCCAGTAGGTCACCGTTGGTTGTTCGGTGTCTGGATGGCGTTCCTAGTGGAGTTTTGTACCACTGAGAAAAGAGCATACTTGATCACTGTTCAATTGTCTTGATCAGTGTTCAATAAATTGTGGCTAGCCAAAGAATTGATCATAGATAAGTGCTAGTGAAAGCCCAATCATGATGATCCCCGAACATGCAGTCACAATTCTTGCGGCAAGTGGTCTGGAGCGTAATAAAAGACGTGCGGTTAAGGCAACGGCAAAGTATACGGCGACCGATACCGCGAAATGGGTGAGGCCAAGTGCGCCCGTCTGAACGGACAATGGCCAGCTTCCGGCCGGACTGATGAACTGCGGAATCAGCGCCAAATAGAGTAGTAGCGCTTTCGGGTTGACCCCGCTGGTGAGCAGTCCCTTGAAGAAAGGTGCGCGCCAGTGGGCACTCAAATTGTCTTGTGGCGGAGCTTCAGTCAGAAGCGCAAGGGACCCGGGGGGTGCATTGTGCGCGCCACCGGGTTGGTCGTTAGTCGACGCAAATTCTGCGCGGTCCGCAGAGGGAGCTGGGTAGAATTTTGCCGACCTCCAGCTAGTGAGCGTAGTAATTCCGAGCCATAGTAGATAGATGGAACCCGCCATGGTTAGCCAAAGGAGCAGTTGTGGCGAACTGGCTACTAACGCTGCCACGCCACAGACAAGTAGCGCGGTGTGGAATAGGTAGCCTGTCAGCAGTCCCCATACTGCCGCGCGGTAACCTTTGGGGCCGATAGCCGAGGAAATTATATAAGCCCAATCGGCGCCAGGTGTGCAAGCTAGGGTGACGGAGACCAAGAGGAAGCCGGTTAGTTGAGTGATTTCCATGGTGTCTCCTCATAGTTCCTGACGTGCTTATATAAGGTTAGGGAAATTCTGTCGAAAAGTGCTTGCTGTTTTTGCCTAAGAAGCGCCGATGTAAGCAATATTTTCTTGATTGATTGGTGAAATACGCAAAAATATTGCGTTGTATGCTGGGTTCATGGATAAATTGGACCGGGCTATCATCGCTGAATTGCAGCTGGACGGCCGGATGAGTGCAACTGCGGTAGCAAGTAAAGTTGGACTCTCGGTTGCCCCTTGTCATCGACGTATTCGCGAGCTCGAGCGAGCGGGGGTCATTGCCGGCTACCAGGCTGTCATTGCTCCTGAACGCGTTGGCTTGGCATTCGAGGCCTTGGTCTTCGTTACACTCAAGGATCGTGCGCAACTCAAAGCCTTCGAGGCGGCAGTCGAAAAAGATGAGTTGATCGTAGAAGCACAACGACTCTTTGGGGAACCAGATTTCTTGTTGCGTGTTTACGCCAAAGATCTGAGTCATTATCAGCACCTTTACGATGAGGTGTTAGTTGAACTGCCCGGAGTGGAGAAGCTAACTAGCACTATCGTGATGCGAAATATCAAAGAACGAGCAATCCTACCCGTTTAGCTTTTTACTCGAGAGACTGGCCGGTTTGGGCTGCTCGTGGAGTAATGATCAACGAAATCACCAAGATCGTGACAATGAGCCAAAGGGCTTGCGGTAATCCGATGACGTCTGCGACGAACCCAATAACCGGCGGTCCGCTGAGCATAGCTCCATAGCCAAAGGCGCTGATAACGCTCACGGCACGTGGGCCAAGATGATCACTGCGCGAGGCTGCAATGGACATTCCCACAGGGAACCCGAGTGAACTGCCCAGCCCCCAAAGTAGCGCCCCAGCTCCAAACATCCAGATGTTGTCTCCGAGAATAAACAAGACAATCCCGACCAGACCGATCAGACCCATGATCATCAGGGAACACTTGGTTCCAATGCGATCAACAATTGATCCGCCGGTGAATCTGCCGACGGTCATAGCGCCGGTAAAGAGGGTAAACATCAGCGCACCGCTGGGATGGCTGAGCCCATGCCCGTCGACAGAAGCCACTGCAAGCCAATCGTTGGCAGCCCCTTCCGCAAAGCTGAGCCCGGCAACCATAAGACCCAGTAGTAACAACAGTCCGCGCCGTGAACGTGCACCGGAGGCCTTCAGCTGGGTTTTGTCTCGTGGTGCCGAGTAATTGTAATTCCAGGTTTTAAAACCGGTCTGTGCAAAGAGTGTTAAGCCAATAATTACTACGGCGACAAAGCTGAAATGCCAGATAGTTTCGATTTCTAGGCTCAGGGTAGCCGTTGCGATGCCTGCGCCGAGTAAGGAACCGAGACTGAAAAATCCATGCAATGAGGGCATGATGCTTTTGCCGAGCTTCCGTTCAACCTTGGCACCGTTAACATTCATGGTGATATCAAGGCAGCCGAATATTAGCCCGTTGAAAAATAAGATTATGAAGGCGGCGATACCACTTTCCAGAATCGTGACAGATACGCCAAGGGTCACCAATATCGCAGCCAGGAAGATGGGGAGCACGAGTAGAAGGTTTTTGGCTGAGAACGTCCGGCTAAGGGTCGGAGCCAATGCAATTCCGGCTAAGGTACCAGCCGTCATGAAAAAGAGAAAAGCACCTAGCTGTGAGCCTGAGAAGTCAAAGACCATATCGATCACCGAAAGTCTTCCGGCCCAAGAGGCGAAAGATAATCCTGCGATCAGGAAAATAAGGTTAACGCTGGAGCGTTCGCCGAGTAGCGGCTTAGCTAAAGCGGGGGCGATAAGCGCCATCTACCTGTTCCTCCTGATTTGTACAGCACCTAGAGTTTATCCCACATTAGGAAAAGTTGAAACTAAAATCATCGACTACAGGTGCACTGCTAGCGCACTTCTAGGTGTTGCATATGAAACTCCAAGTATCGGGTACCTGCCTAGTTCGAGTTCGGCTGAGTACTTGAAGGTGAGGGGCGGTCATGAGGCCACTTTGGATCGACTTTTAGTCAAAAACCCCTGGACAATGACCTGAGGAAATTTCACTATCAAATACATGCGCGAGACCTGCAACCGAAAAATCCTTTTAGCAAGGATCGGCAAATCTAAGCACTAGGAAATGCCAGGCCCGACCTGAGCGATCGCGTTACACGTGCGGTGGCGCAGCACAGAATTCTGGAGTCGAACGGTCGGCCAGCGAAAGGTTTCTACGACGAGGGCGAAACCAGTGGGTTCAAGAGTCGATGAAACGTATAGATATAACGTGCGAGAAGGTTAGCTTCTTTGGCGGTTGTTTGTTTAGGGATGTCAAACTTGAGGCCTATTGCAGACTCGTAGTTTTGAATTTAGTGCCGGAAGAAGTCCTGACGGAGCCTTCGTGTCCATAAAGCATGCCCCCAAGCGGATCGTGGTGTCGCTTGGAACTGATTGAGAAAGCAAAAAGAACCGCCGTTCACTCGTTTTGCTAAGTGAACGGCGGCTCTAAGTTGGTACCCCCGGCCGGATTCGAACCGGCGACCTAGAGATTAGAAGGCTCTTGCTCTATCCAGCTGAGCTACGGAGGCGTAACCGAAAATTAGTTTAGCCCATTCGCAAGCAAGATCTCCAACTGAAAACGCTAGTCTTGTATGAGGTCAAGTTCATGAGCGGTTGAGTAGGAGAATATTTGTATGCAGCACTGGAGAATTGATGGTCTGAAAAGTATCTCCTGCTTTACGGTTCTCAGTTTTGCTTTGGCATGGTTAGTGGCCCTCCCACTATGGCAAGGAGGTGGCTTACACCACCCGCAATTCACCTGGATAGCCATGGCAATGATGGTAACGCCGACTATCGCAGCAGTGGCCGTTAGTTTGCTTCAGCGCCGAGGAAAACAGTTCATTAAGGAATCAGGTCTCGCTCCGATCCGTAAGCCCAAGCGATTTCTCCTCGCTGTCCTCCTTGCGTACCTAATTCCCATTCTGCTTATCGTTCAAGCACCATTTATCGGCACGTGGCTCGGGGTCTTTCCGGGCGACTTTGATCAGTTCATGATCCTTAACTTTGTGTCGGGAACCGACGGGCCTGTGAGGTATTTACTTGGACAAGCCGGGCTCATTCTTGTCGCCGGATTTCTGAATTTGATCCCGGCGCTCGGTGAAGAAATTGGTTGGCGTGGGTGGCTCTGGCCAAAATTGCAGCCATTGGGTCAGGTGCCAGCACTGCTGATTTCGGGCGTGATTTGGGGACTATGGCACTCCCCGCTGATCTTGTTGGGCTATAACTACCCCTTTGCCAAGGACGGTTGGGGAGTAGTGATGATGTGTGGAATGTGCATCGTTGTCGGAGCGTTTTTTGCCTGGTTAAGGACTCTGAGTAATTCCGTTTGGCCTGCAGCCTTTGCTCATGGAATCTTCAATGCCAGCGTCGGGCTGGTATCCCTATTCATGATCATGGGATCCATGCTCGACACAACGAAGGCCTCTATTCTCGGTTGGTCGGGTTGGATACTGCCAGTTGTAGTCATCGTGTTGATGGTATTAGCCGGCGCTTTCAGAGCCACCAAGAGTTATCCACAAATGGAATCGAACGAACCGAGCAACTAAGCTTCGAGGTTCAGCATGGATTGAAACCCGGTAACCGTACCGGTCAGATCCAAAGGAGAACAACGTCATGAGTGACCTTGTGACTATTCGTGCCGTTATAGGCACCGAGCCTAAGCTGAGCATCACACCGCAAGGACTGGCAGTGCTGAAGTTTCGCGCAGTTACCCACGAGCGCAAACGAGACCCTGAAACCGGGCAGTGGGTCGACGTGGGAACCAACTGGTATTCGATTAGCGCCTTCAGGTCCTTGGCCGAAAATGGCATGGAATCTTTTGAGCAAGGTGACCACATAGTGGTGACTGGCAAGCTTCAAGTTCGGCAATTTGAACGAAACGATGGAACGCGCGGGACCAGCGTAGATATCGAAGCATTCTCATTTGGGCACGATCTCAAATATGGAACTTCGACCTATACGAAGGTGCGCAATGGCGGCGGCGAATTTGAACGATCAACTCGTGGCTCCCAGTCCGATGAGACGGAACAAGTAGATGATAAGAACTCCACTGCACCATGGCCTGAAAGGGACACAGAAGCCGCCTAAAAGTTCCACATTCGGTGGTGTCACGGACAAACGTGTGAAACCGGGCACCACTGAGGCGAATTAGTGGTGTGTGGATTCGGAATTGCGGCTACTGAGCGACTAGCCTTAACCCCATGGCGGAATTCATTTATACGATGACCAAGGCTCGCAAAGCCGTTGGTGACAAAGTCATCCTTGATGATGTCAGCATGTCGTTTTTCCCGGGCGCCAAAATTGGTGTGGTGGGCCCTAACGGCGCTGGTAAATCAACGATCCTAAAGATTATGGCGGGCATCGATACCCCGTCCAATGGTGAGGCGCGTCTATCACCCGGTTACTCTGTAGGCATCTTGCTGCAGGAACCACCCTTGAATGAAGAAAAGACCGTCCTGGGTAACGTCCAGGAAGGTGTTGGCGAGATCTACCAAAAGATCACCCGCTTCAACGAGATCTCCGAGGAGATGGCTCAAGAAGGTGCCGATTTCGACACCTTGCTCGACGAGATGGGCAAGCTGCAGGAGGCTATTGACGCCGCCGATGCTTGGGACATCGACAACCAGCTAGAGCAGGCTATGGATGCCTTGCGTTGCCCACCAGGCGACGAGATGGTCACCCACCTCTCCGGTGGCGAGCGCCGACGTGTAGCACTGTGTAAGTTGCTGCTACAGAAGCCAGACCTGTTGCTCCTCGATGAGCCTACTAACCACTTGGATGCTGAGTCTGTACTGTGGCTAGAGCAGCACCTGTCGGCTTATCCAGGCGCAGTATTGGCCGTGACTCACGACCGTTACTTCCTGGACCACGTCGCTGAATGGATCTGTGAGGTTGACCGTGGTCGACTGCACCCATACGAGGGCAACTACTCCACTTACTTGGAGAAGAAGCGCGAGCGCATGGAATTCCAAGGCAAAAAGGATCAGAAGCTTGCAAAGCGTCTGACCGAAGAGCTCGAATGGGTCCGCTCCAACGCGAAGGGGCGTCAGACCAAGTCGAAGGCTCGTCTGGCTCGCTACGAAGAAATGGCAGCGGAAGCCGAGCGCACTCGCAAGCTTGACTTCGAAGAAATTCAGATTCCACCAGGCCCTCGTCTGGGACAGGTTGTTATTGAAGCTGAGAATCTCAAGAAGGGCTTCGGAGAGCGTGTGCTCATCGACGGACTTTCCTTCTCGCTTCCACGTAACGGCATTGTCGGCGTGATTGGTCCCAACGGTGTCGGTAAGTCGACGCTGTTCAAGACCATCGTGGGCATGGAAGAAATTGACGGAGGATCGCTGAAGATTGGCGAGACCGTCAAGATTTCCTATGTCGACCAGAACCGCGAAAATATTGACCCGGAAAAGTCCCTTTGGGAAGTTGTCTCTGAAGGCAACGACTACATCCAGGTCGGTCAGGTCGAAATGCCTTCGCGTGCATACGTCTCGGCTTTCGGTTTCAAGGGTCCTGACCAGCAGAAGAAGGCAGGTGTGCTCTCCGGTGGTGAGCGTAACCGTCTGAACCTGGCGTTGACCTTGAAGCAGGGTGGCAACCTGTTGCTGCTCGATGAGCCTACTAACGACTTGGACGTTGAGACTCTTTCGTCCTTGGAAAACGCGCTGCTCGACTTCCCAGGTTGCGCAGTGGTCGTCTCGCACGATCGCTGGTTCCTGGACCGAGTGGCCACTCACATTTTGGCTTACGAGGGCACCGAAGAAAATCCTTCGAGCTGGTACTGGTTCGAAGGTAACTTCCAGTCTTACGAAGACAATAAGGTTGAGCGTTTGGGAGCCGATGCAGCTAAGCCGCACCGCGTGACCCACCGTCGACTAACTCGCGACTAAGAATAAAGCGAAGCTCCGAGGCCACCACGAAATATTCGTGGTGGCCTCGGCGTTTTTTACTGCTTAAAAGTCAGCGTAGTCTAGCTACTATCCTTGGGCTGCGCCGGGGAGAAGAGCTGGTAGCTTCAGATATTTACGGTTCTGGTGCACCAAATGCTGTACGGGTTCTCCCTTGATGACTTCGAGAATTTCAGCCGCTATGAGACGCGACCCACCGACGCTAATTGACGAATGAATTTGTGCGCGCAACGCCGCCGGCGCCTTATCAAAATACGGTTCCCCTGTCGACAGGAAGGTCCACCCCTGATCTGTGGTGAACCGTGGAGCTCCAGGACGGGCGAAATTATCTGCCAATTCTTCATGATCTTCGCCGAGCATATGGATCATGAAAGTACTGGCAGCTAGCACCGCTCCAGCGGCCCCGGATTCTTTAGTCAGCGAAAAGGAAACGGCCACGGGATCGATCGATAGCGAAGCAAGACTTGAGATCGTCAGTCCGTAAGGGCTGCCATCAACAGTGGCGGTAATAAGCGCTACACCCGCGGGGTGAGTGCGAAATGCATCGCGGAAATCCGCGGACAAGCTCTGCATGCGTGAATCGTCCTTTGCTTTTGAGTCACTGAGATTCAATCTCCCGCACCGAAATCCCTTGGTGTCGGGCGCCAACTATGTTCAGCCTAGAACCTCAAGTAAGCTTGAGGTCAATTTGCTGATCGGTGATACTTCACACAAGGAGAAAGTTTGAGCGACAATAACAGTCCTGGACAAGAGCTTCTAGGCATCGGACAAGTCAGTGAGCGCACAGGGGTAGCGAAGTCGGCTCTTCATTATTATGAAGACATTGGATTGATCCATTCAACACGTAGTACAGGTAACCAGCGGCGCTATCCACGGCATATGTTGCGGCGGATCTCGCTCATCTCCGTCGGCAGTAAACTCGGAATTCCACTGGCGGACATCGGTCATGCGCTCGAACCAGTGCCGATGGATACTATTCCTTCTGAAGCTGATTGGAAACGCGCGTCTACCGAATGGAAGCGTGTACTAGAGCATCGTCGTCGGGCCATCGAAGAACTCGAAGACCGGCTGATGGGATGCATCGGATGCGGTTGCCTATCGATGGAGGCGTGTTCATTGCTGAATCCGGAGGATGCCCTTGCAAGCCAAGGCGCGGGAGCCCGACGCCTAGAATCTGGAGACAGTGTCAGCTAGGCACGAAGTCCTGTGACCTGCTTCCGTGCGCTGTAACTTCTTGCAGAAAAGCAGAACAAGCGACAATCTCCGCCATAACAATTGGCGCAAATTGTCGCTTGGCATGCTTAGCTGACCTTACTCAGGGTTCGGATTCAGTCTTAGACTTACTCTAGATCCGCATCAAACTCTGGAAGTCGGACCATTCCTTCTTGGGCTACGGTAGCTACCAGCTCACCCGCCGCATTGAAGATTTGACCTGTTCCCAGACCGCGAGCAGAAGATGCGCTGGGGGAGCGCAGTACATAGAGCAACCATTCATCGGCGCGGAATTCTCGGTGCCACCACATTGCATGGTCCAAACTGGCGATACTCAAACCTCGATGAATCCAGCTGATGCCGTGGCGGCGGATGACTGGTTCGAGCAGCATATAGTCGCTGGCGTAGGCCAACGCGGCGCGGTGGAGTACCGGATCATCTGGCATCGGAGCGGTGGTGCGCATCCAGACGGCAGCCATCGCTTCGTTTTTCTCGTAGCCGGGAAGGTAAACCGGCTCGGTGATATGGCGCATGTCGAACGGTCGTTCGTAGGCCCATTCGTGGGCTACCGGGTGGTCGAAGTGACCGATGATGTCAGCCGTCTTGAGCAGAGTTTCTGGAGCTGGGACGTCAAAAGGTACAGCATCCGAGTGGTCAAGCCCTTTGGCCGGTTCTTGGAAGGAAGCGATCATCGAAAGAATCGGCACGCCATTTTGGTAGGCATGGACTCTGCGAGCAGAGAATGAACGACCATCACGCAACCGTTGAACCCCAAAGGTGATATTTTGTGTGGGGTCACCCGGGCGAAGGAAATAGCCATGCATGGAGTGGATCGCACGCCTCTCAGGGACCGTGCGTGAACCAGCAATGACAGACTGAGCCAATACTTGACCGCCAAAAACCCTCGTTCGGGATTGGCGAGGAGTTTTGCCGATAAAAATATCTTCATCGGTGCGAGCTTGCTCGGCTCCATCCAGATCCAGCAAATCCAGCAGGATTTGTGTAGTGCCCAGTTCCTCGGTCACGATATTGAACTCCTTGACGTGCTGACGATGACTTTGAAAACTCTATCGTGACAAGTTCGAATATTCACGTGACGGCACCGGGCAGGAACTGTCATATGTGACGAAAACCGATGAATGCGCCGGAAAGTTAGGCCCAAGCCATGAGAACATTAGGCTATGGCCAGTGATTCACTTGTTTTTGAAGACTCCAATTCAGTCAGCGATTTAGCTAACTTCCTCAGTCGAGCCAAAGCTATCGAAGACGATGGAGCATTGCTCACCGTCCGTGGAACTGCGCTGGCAGTTTATGTCCCGGTGCTGGTTCCTGCACAACTTGGACAAGGCGACTACACCATTCTAGGAATGCGGGTGCATCGCCTGGCGAAAGAAGCCCAGAGCAATGCCTGCTACTCCATTGCGGCTATTCAAGATCGTCTGGCGCGAATGGGGCAAACAAACACCGAGTTTATTTTCCCTCCGGTGGAAGAAAATCCGGTATGGGCCGGCATTACCGTGCCGATGTCCGGCTGGGTAGAAGCCGGAAGTGTTGCAGATACTGAGCTGGCCGCAGCAGCGCAGTCGGGAATCGATGCGGTCGCTAAGGCTTTGCCGGAAAATCCAGGCAAACCCGTTGTTGCTCAAATACGCCAGCGCATCTGGTCTGCCGAGATGGAAAACACGAAAGTCAGCCTCCCATTGGGAGCCGCCTTCGCTATGCACGCACTAGGTTTCTTGTCGTCAGATGGACAAAGTAGAATCCTGCTTCAGGGAAACTGGATCCGTGTCAGCAATGGCCTAGGCCATGTTCTCTTGCGCCGTTCGGCGTCACTGCTCTGATAACAGAAAGCTCCGCACCGGCTAGACCAGTGCGGAGCTTTCTGTTGGTGGTGTTTAGCTTGACGTGTTGAGCAGAGAATGCGCAGCGCGGTCGAAGTATTCCCGTAGCGTTTCGGCATGAAGCATCGGCAGTTCCAACTGGTCGATTGCCTTGTTCATATGTGCCAACCAGACATCGCGGTTATGTGGGTTAACTACATACGGCATATGGCGCATGCGTAGGCGAGGGTGTCCTCGATGCTCCGAATAAGAAGTGGGGCCACCCCAATATTGTTCTAGAAACAGTTGCAGGCGGATCTGAGCGGGGAACAGATCCTTTTCTGGGTACATGGCCTTAAATTCTTCATCTTCGGCAACGGATGCATAAAAATTCTCACTCAATCGGGCGAAGACCTCGCGGCCACCCACTTCTTCATAGAAAGTCCCCGCGTAATCGGAAACATCTACTGGTTCCTGAGCTAGCTTAAGGAACTCAACGGAAGATGGGCCGGTGACTACTGGGTTACTCATCGGATCGCGTTTCACGGTGTGAGGCAGCGGGTTTATTTCACTCATTAATAGATTCCTAAATTACGCGGTGACAGGTTCGTGGAGAACCGGAAAATTCACGGACCTGGCGATGAAGCAGACCCTATTGGCTTGTTGATGCAATGAATCTGCGAGTTCTCGTTGAGAATCGTCGGCTAAAGAAACCTGCGGACGGAGAACCACCTGGGTGAACTCTCCGCTATTGTCTCGGTTTAATCTTAAGGTGCCCGAAGCCTGATCTTGATAGCCGGTGACCACTACGCCGTGGGTCACCGCTACGTGGAGATAAGAGAGCATATGGCATTGGCTTAAGGCAGCGAGCATAAGTTGCTCAGGGTTCCAGCGATCTTTATCACCGTGAAAGGTTGGATCTGCAGTGCCGGCGATGTCCGGCAACCCATCCGCACGGATGATGTGGTCCCGGCCATAACCACGGTAGGTGTCGGTACCAGTCCCACGATTACCGGTCCACTCGATGGCGATCTGATAGTTGTGCTGCGAGAGGTCCATACTGCTATTCTTCCACCCTTTAAGAAGCTTATGGTGTGCGTTGAAGCACGAAACCTACGTTCCCTAGCTATTAGGTACCGTACCGATATCGAACAACAACGCACACCATGGGTGCAAACTAATATTAGGCCTTAGCATCCGTGGACTGGGCAGCCAAGGCCCTCAGCACATCGGCACGACATTCAATCAATAGGCGGCGCATCGCGGGATGCTTCTCGCCGAGACCCGACAAAAACTCATCAGTGAGATCAACAGTCTTCTGAGAAACTGCCGAACTTGGGTAGAAGCCCAAAACGATCTGCTTCGCCATCTCATGCGAGTAGCTCTCCCATGCCTTGACCAGCAGACCAAAGTAAGGCTCCGTGAAACCATTAAGAAGCGACTGGTCATGAGAAATATTGAAGCCCGAAATGACTGCGCCTTGCTGTACGTTGGACAGCGTTGCTGACGTGGCAGCCGTAAATGCTTCATTTTTCGCTTCGGCAGAGGGACGCGCGGCCCGGGCAGTGTGCCAGCTGGCTTTACCCTTGGCGGTGTCATCCTTGGCGAGCATCTCATCTAGCTGGGCAGCATCCATTCGCGCCCCGGCGGTCAATGCGATCGCCAATGACCAGCGCAGGTCGGTGTCTAGCATCAGATTATCTAAGACCACGGAACCATCGAGCAGCCCTGAAACCTGATCAAACTGCTCAGTGGTCCGCGAACGGTGAGCAAATGCTTTAGCGAACTGCAGCTGAGCATCGGAACCTGCATCTGCTTGCTGTGCCAATTCCCAGAGGCGATCGGCTGCCCGTACCGAAAGTTCACTGCTGTGCTTGGGAGTCACATAGTAGTCCAGGGCGGTATTGAGCTGACGCAAGAGAACCATGATGACCGAGGAATCAACTTCGTGACCGATGTTATTTAGCAATAGCTGGACATAGTCACTGGCTGGACTCTCGGCATCGCGTACCGCATCCCAGGCCGCACTCCATACCAAGGTGCGTGGCAGTGATTCGACGAAGTCTTTCAAATGTTCGGTGGCGGTAGCCAAGGATTGCTTATCAAGACGGATCTTGGTGTAGGTCAGGTCATCATCGTTGAGCAGGACCAAATCTGGACGCTGCATACCGATGAGTACTGGAACATCGGTGCTGGCACCCTCGACGTCTAGCTCCTCGCGGTGTACTCGCACTAGCTTGTTCTGTTCATCGAGGCTGTAGAAGCCCACTGCTAGGCGGTGCTTGCGCAATGTAGGGAATTCTTCGATAGCACTCTGGTTGATCGTGAATCCGGTGATAATCCCGGTCTCATCGCTCGCTATTTCAGCCTTGAGTGTGTTGACACCCGCGGTTTCCAACCAGGAGGCGCCCCAGTCGCTCAAATCCCGGCCGCTAGCTGCTTCCAGCTCGGTGAGGAGGTCTGGTAGTTCGGTATTGGACCATGCGTGTTTCTTGAAGTATTCGCGTACTCCTGCCATGAACTCTTCTTGACCAACAAAGGCAACCAGCTGGCGGAGCACTGAAGCGCCCTTGGCATAGGTAATCCCGTCGAAGTTCACCTCAACATCTTCGAGATCATTGATCTCGGCAACAATGGGGTGGGTACTTGGAAGTTGGTCTTGGCGGTAGGCCCAGTTCTTTTCCAAGGTATTAAAAGTGGTCCATGAGCTAGTGAATTCGGTGTTCTGCGCCGCAGCCAAGGTAGACATGAACTCGGCAAATGATTCATTGAGCCATAGGTCGTTCCACCACTTCATGGTGACTAGGTCGCCGAACCACATATGTGCCAACTCGTGCAGGATTGTGATCGCGCGGCGTTCGACCATTGCATGGGTTGGACGGGAACGGAACACATACTCTTCTAGGAAGGTAACGGCCCCGGCATTTTCCATGGCTCCGGCGTTAAATTCTGGAACGAAAAGCTGATCATACTTTTCAAACGGGTAGGGGGTACCAAAGTTCTTTTCATAGAATTCGAAGCCTTGACGGGTGACCGTGACGATATTCTCCACGTCTAAGTACTGCATCATGGAAGCGCGCGCGAAGACTCCCAATTCGACGGTTCGACCGCTGGAGGAAACCAGTGAATCGCGAACTACCTGATAGGGGCCAGCGATCAGTGCAGTGATGTAGCAGGAGATGCGCTGGGTAGGTACGAAGTCCCAAGTGGCCGCTTCGCCTTGCTCAACAGGTGCTGGTGTTGGCGCATTCGAAACCACATTCCAGTATTTCGGTGCGGTCACCGAGAATTGGAATGTGGCTTTAAGGTCTGGCTGCTCGAAGACGGCAAACATACGTCGGCAATCAGCGACCTCGAACTGCGAGTAAAGGTAGACTTCTTGATCCACCGGATCCACGAAGCGGTGCAGGCCTTCGCCGGTATTCATGTAAAGCGCATCGGCGTCGATGATTAAGACGTTCTCGGCTGCCAGTGCAGGCAGCTGGATGCGGATGCCGTCGGAGTGCTGGGCCGGATCAAGTTCGACACCGTTGAGGTTGATGGACCGGACAGAGTCGGTAACGGCATCTATGAAGGTTGATGCGCCTTCGGTGGCAGTGAAACGCACAGTGGTGCGGGAAGTGAACACACGCTCGCCACGTGTTAGGTCCAGGCTCACCTCGTAACCATCGACGTTGATCAAGTTCGCGCGATCGGCTGCCTCAGCGCGCGTGAGGTTCATTCCTGGCATAGTGCTCTCCGTTTTAAGGTGCTGAAAGATTATCGCCACAGATTCTGAAACGATTATTGAATAACTTCTCCCATTGTGTCACCGACACCGGGGGAGCATGCAAGCCCTAAGCCACAAAATCTTTATTTCTTGCCCAAACCTTATCCTCTCGGCCGAGACGTCACGGACACTGCCAAAGGTTATAGAGTTCGATTCTGAAGGTAGTTGGTCGCTAAGCTAAGAAGAGCATCAACCGTTCTTTCCTCCTAATGAATGAGGCAATAAAGCATGCGCGTACACATCGCCACCGATCACGCAGGTCTGGAACTCAGCGACTACTTGGTAAAGCACTTAACAGCCAAGGGATACGAAATGGTCAACCATGGCCCTAAATCGTATGACCCGCAAGATGATTACCCCGCATTCTGTATCAATGCTGCCAAGGCAGTGATCGACGATCAGCGCGCCGGCGTAGATGCTCTGGGGATTGTTCTTGGAGGATCCGGTAATGGTGAACAGATCGCAGCGAACAAGGTCGAAGGAATTCGTGCGGCTTTGGCATGGAACTTGGACACCGCCAAACTAGCTCGTGAACACAACAACGCAAATGTTATTGCCGTTGGTGGGCGTCAGCATTCGGTAGAAGAGGCAGCGCAACTGATCGAGGCATTCCTTGCGGAACCATTTAGCGACGACGAACGTCACGTGCGTAGAATCGGCAAAATAGCGTCATACGAAACTACCGGCGAGGTCATCGACTAACTGTGCCCGAAGGACATTCCCTTCACCGTCTGGCTCGCCAATTTGATGATGTTTTTGGTGGGCAGACGGTTCAGATTACTTCGCCGCAAGGCCGCTTTGTCGCAGATGCCGAACGTATCAGTGGCAATGAGCTGGAGCATGCCTTCGCTAAGGGGAAGCAGCTATTCTGCCGCTTTTCCAATGACCTATACCTGCGAGTGCACCTAGGGCTTTACGGCGCCTTCGAGTTTGGCGGCGACGATAAGTTCATTGGCGCATCCTCAATCGGTGCGCCGCGTCGCATAGGTGAACGCGAAGGCAACATGCAGGAGCCTGGCGAATATTCCGGCCCACCGGAACCTGTCGGTGCCGTACGTGCCCGTATTGTTTCCGAGCATGGATGGGCTGACCTGCGAGGGCCGACAGCGTGCGAAGTCTTGGACTATGAGCAGGTGCAAGCAAAGCTCGATAAGTTAGGTCCGGATCCCTTGGTTGGTGCCGCTGCGCGATTCCAGGCTGCTAAGGGACAGGTACGCGCTGGTGAAGACCTTGAGCTCTTAGAGCTAGGACGCAAGGAGTTCCGGGCGAATCTTGCGCGCACTAGTACCGCGATTGGCGTGGTGTTGATGAACCAAGACTTTATTAGCGGGGTCGGGAATATCTACCGAGCCGAAGCGCTTTTTAGAAATCGTATTTCCCCGGATCTTCCTGCCAATCAGCTTTCCGGACGTAGTGCGAATAAATTGTGGTGGGACATCGTGGCCATTATGGAAGATGGCGTCCGTGACGGAAAGATCATCACTACTCGTGTTGAGGACAGGGATCCGCTGGGGGTGGTGTGGCCTGATAACGCTTACTACGTGTACCAGCGTCAAGGGATGGGATGTCGTCGTTGCACCGGGACGGTCTCTCTGGCGGAAGTTGCTGGAAGGAAACTGTACTGGTGCCCTCGGTGCCAGAAGTTGCCGCGCAAAAAGGCTTTGCAAGTCGGCGTGTAGGGCGTTTGGGCCCAAGATCACTTTCCCGACCTTCGCGAAACCGCGTGTTTTGTAACGGCAGCAGAACAAAGTGATGCTATATGAGATGTGTCCAAGTCGGAACGGGAATCACCTGATTTGCATCGACCTAGATTTATGGTCTAGACTAAATTCTGTTCGCGGCAATGAAGTCACGAATCGTGGGGATGTAGCTTAGTGGTAAAGCCTTAGTCTTCCAAACTAATGATGCGGGTTCGATTCCCGTCATCCCCTCCACGAAAAAGGCCTCGCTGATGCGGGGCCTTTTTGCATATCCAAAATAAGTTTGCGAACGAGCAAGCTACACGACGCAGAATTCATTCCCCTCGGGATCTGCAAGCACTACGTGATCTAGATGTCCGTGCATGAAGTGTTTGGATAGTTCCTTAGCCCCGAGCTGTATTAGCTGCTCGACTTTCGCTTCAACTCGAGCCCCGCGTTGCTCGGCGGGCTGGTCGCGACCCAGTCCTATTTTCACGTCCAGATGAATACGATTTTTCGCGATTTTGGCTTCGGGCACCTTGAGCATTGAAATTTGCGGGCCGACACCGGTCGGGTCGCAGATGACTGCACCGTCATCCCATTCCGCTGGTGGCACTTCGCAAGCAATCAGCCAGTCCTCCCAGGAGACGAAGCCGGCGGGGGCTTCAGCGTCCACATATCCCAGCGCAGCCTTCCAGAAGCTAGCAAGTTGTGCAGGAGCTGCGCAATCAAAAGTCAGTGTCCATGTAGTCAGCATGGCTAAAAGGGTACTATTCACCGCTGTGTGGGCAGTGGAAGGCTACCAACAAACCCGGAAAGCACAGTTCGAAACGTAGGTCGGAGAGTTGACTGTGAGCGTTCCGGGCCATTTCTGTGAAGAACATGGAAAAAGCTTGTTACTCAACTCACCTTTTTCGGTGTTTTACCTCAAAAACAGACGTCAACGCCAGAAAACCCGCGTAAATTCGCAGAAGTTAGAAGTTTTGAACACGAGGAAGCCGATTTTGCTTTTAGCTCGAACCCGTGTAAATTTATTTCTTGTGATCACGCAGGGATAACAACTTCCCAGCAAAGATTCACAAGACGTTGGCTCAGGTGAAAAGCGATTTTCACACAGAGTACAACGGGGTATAGCTCAGCTTGGCTAGAGCGCGCGCTTTGGGAGCGTGAGGTCGCAGGTTCGAATCCTGTTACCCCGACTCATGAGATAAGTTCTTCGGAAATTGTTGCATGATAAAAAGATCTAAAGATAATTTAGTTCTTGTGATCACCGGAAACAATAAAAAGTATCTGGCAAGAATCGCAAACGATTAGTGGATACAGGATGACTCGGGTTAGACTGTTCACTGCTAATCGGGGTGTAGCTCAGCTTGGCTAGAGCGCGCGCTTTGGGAGCGTGAGGTCGCAGGTTCGAATCCTGTCACCCCGACTCTGTCGAACAACCCCGCAACGCCACCATGTTGCGGGGTTTTTTGCAGATAAAACCTAATTCTTAGACACTCAGGAGTACAACGCTGTGAAGAGCGCCGTCGAAAACGTCAACCCGACCCGGGTGAAACTGACCGTTGAGGTTCCTTATGAGGAACTGAAGCCCCGCGTCGATGAGGCGTACAAGACCATCGCTCAGCAGATTCAGGTTCCAGGCTTCCGTAAGGGCAAGGTGCCGACTCGTATGATCGATCAGCGCGTTGGTCGCGGATACGTCATCGAAACCGCTGTGAACGAGGGCCTGAACGACTTCTACCAGAAGGCTATGGTCGAGAACGAACTGACCCCGCTTTCCCGCCCAGAGGTTGACATCACCGAACTTCCTTCCATCGAGAAGGAAGGCGAAGGCCAGTTGGTCTTCACTTTCGAAGTAGATATCCGTCCGAAGGTTGAACTACCTGACTACAAGGGTATTGAAGTTTCCGTCGAGGCTAAGGAAGTTGCTGACGAAGACATCGATAAGGCCCTTGATGACCTGCGCGGTCGCTTCGGCACCCTGAAGGATGTTGAAGCACCAGCTGCTGCAGATTCCTTCGTCACCTTGGACCTGACCGCAGCGGTCGAGGGCGAAGAGGTAGACGCAGCTCAGGGCCTGTCCTACCAGGTTGGTTCGGGCAACATGCTTGAGGGCATGGACGAGGCTGTTACTGGCCTTTCAGCAGGCGAAGACGCCACCTTCGAGACCACCCTTGCCGGTGGCGAGCACGCAGGCAAGACCGCGACCGTCAAGGTTGTTGTCTCTGCGGTCAAGACCCGTGAGCTGCCAGAAGCAAACGATGACTTTGCTCAGCTAGCTTCCGAGTTCGACACCCTCGCAGAACTACGCGAATCGCTGTCCAAGGATGCTGCCGAAGGCAAGATCACTGAGCAGGGCGTAGAAGCTCGCGAGCTAGTTCTCGACAAGCTGGTTGAACTGGTTGAGGTTCCTGTTCCTGCTTCCGTAATCGACGAGCAGATCGAACAGCACTTCAACGCACCAGATGCTGAAGCTGACCACGACACCGAAGAGCACCGCGCAGAAGTTCGCGAGAACACCGAGCGTGCTTTCAAGAACGAAATCATCCTTGACGCCGTTGCTGACGCCGAGGAAGTTGGCGTTGAGCAGTCCGAGCTGATCGACTACATCGTGCAGACCGCAGGTCAGTACGGCATGGAGCCAAACCAGTTCGCGCAGATGCTTGACGGCGCCGGCCAGGTTCCAATGTTGATGGGCGAAGTTCGCCGTCGCAAGGCACTTGCCAAGGTTCTTGAATTCGCAACCGTCACCGATTCGAACGGTGCCGCTGTGGACCTGACTTCATTCGTGAAGCCAGCTGGCGAAGAAGAAGCTGTAGAGGAAACCGCAGAGGCTAAGTAGTCTCGCAACCTCGGTAGCCACCTACCCACTTGGAAACAAGTTGGTAGGTGGCTACTTTTGTGTTCGCTGTCGGTATAGTCATGCGCCGTGAGCGAAACAAGGGCATGAAACCGCGCATCTAGCAGTTGAAGTCAGTAATCTCAAAGTAACCAGTTGCAGCTTTGGGATTCGAAAAAGAATTTCAAAATCTGATCTACACGTTTGGAAGAGGTAGAGAACATGTCAAATGATTCGCGCACTCCCACCATGGCCTCCGTTGACCCGGCCGGCCGTGAGGATTACATCTACAACCGCTTGCTCAAAGAGCGCATCATCTGGCTGGGCTCCGAAGTCCGCGATGACAACGCGAATGCGATTTGCTCACAGCTGCTCTTGCTCTCTGCGGAGGATACTGAAAAGGACATCTACCTTTACATCAACTCCCCAGGCGGATCGATCACCGCAGGCATGGCTATCTACGACACCATGAACTTCATCCCGAACGATGTGGTGACCGTGGCAACCGGTCTGGCCGCATCGATGGGCCAGTTCCTGCTGTCCTCGGGTACCCCAGGCAAGCGCTATGCGACCCCTAACGCTCGCATCCTCATGCACCAGCCTTCGGGTGGCATTGGCGGAACTGCTTCGGACATCAAGATCCAAGCCGAACTGATCATGCACATGAAGAAGGTCATGAGCGACCTGACCGCGGAGCAGACCGGGCAGAGCGTCGAGCAGATCCTGATCGACAACCAGCGTGATAAGTGGTTCACCGCTGAGGACGCGCTGGAATACGGATTCTTCGACCAGATCGCAAAGCATGCCGGTACGGTCACCGGTGGCGGCGGCGTCGACGCCGGCAAGTAGTCGGCCTTAGCTATCGCCCTGAACCCCAAAGATTTGTCCAAGGAGAAAACCATGAACTTCAATCCGGAAGCCGTTAGCGGCCAGATGCCGTCGGCTCGCTACATCCTGCCACAGTTCGAAGAGCGCACCCCGTACGGGTTTAAGCGCCAGGATCCATACGCCAAGCTGTTCGAGGATCGTATTATCTTCCTCGGCGCGCAGGTCGATGATGCATCGGCAGATGACGTCATGGCCCAGCTGCTGGTTCTTGAGTCGATGGACCCAGAACGCGATGTCACCCTGTACATCAACTCACCAGGTGGATCCTTCACCGCGATGACCGCGATCTACGACACGATTCAGTTCATTCGCCCAGAAGTACAGACGGTCTGCCTCGGCCAGGCGGCCTCCGCCGCGGCCGTACTGCTAGCCGCCGGTACCCCTGGCAAGCGTCTGGCCCTGCCAAACGCGCGCGTGCTAATCCACCAGCCATCGATGGGTGGCGGCGAACGCGGTACCGCGACCGATCTGCAGATTCAGGCCGAAGAAGTTATGCGCATGCGCTCGTGGCTCGAAGAAACCATTGCAAGTCACTCGGGCCAGAGTGTCGAGAAGGTCCGCGACGACGTTGAACGCGATTTGTTCATGACTGCTGCCGATGCCAAGGAATATGGCATCGTCGACGAGGTGCTTACTCCACGTAAGCTCACCCGCGCAGTTCTTGGTCACTAGGACTTACTCGGAATAATTACTGAGTACTGGCGGTTTACCTTGTAGGTGTGTTCTCCACAAGAGGATTGCACCACGCAGGTAGACCGCCATATTCAGCTAATTTGGGGGTTACCTGACCTAGAATTGGGATAGTCCACAGCAACTCAAGCAAACAGGAGATCGGTGCGATGGGACGTATGGGCGAAGGCTCGGATCTGTTGAAGTGTTCTTTCTGCGGAAAGAGCCAGAAACAGGTAAAGAAGCTAATAGCAGGCCACGGAGTCTACATCTGTACCGAATGCATCGAACTGTGCAATGAGATCATTGCCGAAGAGTTTGCTGAAGAACAGGTCTCCGAAGATTTTTCGTTGCCAAAACCACGAGAAATCTTCAATTCCTTGGAAGAGTACGTGATCGGTCAGGAGAACGCTAAGCGTGCTCTATCCGTGGCCGTGTACAACCACTACAAGCGAATTCATGGTACTCAGGAGCATTCTCCTGTTGCTGCCTTGAATAGCGAGAACCCTCTAGATGATGTTGAGGTTTCGAAATCTAACATCATGCTAATTGGTCCCACCGGTTGCGGTAAGACCTACTTGGCGCAGTCGCTGGCTAAGAAGCTGAACGTTCCGTTCGCCGTAGCCGATGCAACCAGTTTGACTGAGGCCGGTTATGTCGGTGAAGACGTTGAAAATATTTTGCTGAAGCTGATTCAAGCCGCAGACTTTGACGTCAAGAAGGCCGAAACTGGCATTATCTACATTGACGAAATTGACAAGATCTCACGAAAGAGCGAGAACCCTTCAATTACTCGGGACGTTTCCGGTGAAGGCGTTCAGCAAGCTTTATTGAAGATCCTTGAAGGTACCGTCGCAGCAGTTCCGCCTCAGGGTGGACGCAAACACCCACATCAGGATTTCTTGCAGCTGGATACGACGAACATTCTGTTTATTGTGGCTGGTGCCTTTGCAGGACTCGAGGAAATTATTTCCTCCCGTGCTGGTCGAAAGGGTATCGGTTTCGGGGCGCCACTGACCGCAATTAAGTCTGAGGCTCCGTCTTATTCCGATGTTCGTCCCGAAGACTTGCTGAAGTTCGGGTTGATTCCAGAATTCGTTGGACGCTTACCGGTGATTGCTACGGTAGAGCATCTTGACCGTGGAGCATTGATTCGAGTTCTCACGGAACCCAAGAATGCACTGGTCAAGCAGTACCAGAAAATGTTCCGTATGGACGGCGTTGAGCTGAGCTTCGAACCACAGGCCTTGGACGCAATTGCTGAACTGGCAATTGAACGTGAAACCGGCGCACGTGGGCTTCGCGCAATTTTGGAAGAGACTTTGGGTGGCATCATGTTTGAGCTGCCTAGCTTGGAAGATGTAGCAGAGGTAGTCGTGACTCGTGGAACTGTCTTGGATAAGGATGAGCCGTTGCTCCTTTCCCACGAACTTGCAGCGAAGCGCAACAAAAAATCCGCATAGTTTAGAGTTCCATTAATTTTTCGTAGGAAGTTGAAGGTTCATGCCACAACGCACACAAGTTGATTTCTGGTTCGACCCAATCTGCCCCTTCGCTTGGGCCACTAGTCGTTGGATCAAGGAAGTTGAAAAAGTTCGTGACATCGACGTTCGGTGGAGTGTGATGAGCCTTTCGGTGCTCAACGAAGGTCGTGACCTTCCTGAAGATTACCGCGCATCAATGGATAACGCCTGGGGTCCAGTACGAGTGATCGTCAAGGCCGCGCAAGAGCATGGCGATGAGGTTATAGACCAGCTCTACACCGCAATGGGCGAACTAATTCATTATGAGAAAGTTGAAGACCGCGCTGATGTCATATCCCGCGCGTTAGCAAAGGTCGGGCTTCCAGCTGAACTAGCGCAAGCTGCCGGCACCGATGCCAATGATGCAGCACTACGGGCAAGCCACGAAGGTGGTATCTCCAAGGTTGGTCAAGACGTCGGCACCCCAGTCATCGCAGTGGACGGAGTAGGGTTCTTTGGTCCGGTCATTACCCGAATCCCAACTGGCGAAGACGCGGGCAAGATGTTTGATGCTGCGGTGCAGCTGGCATCTTTCCCTTACTTCTTTGAAATGAAGCGCAGTCGGACCGAAAGTCCAGTCTTCGATTAATCCGCGCTCTACAAGCCTCGTGCAATCTGCTCAGTCATATTATGGCGGGTCTGATTGTACGAGGTTTTTGTTTAATTAGTGCCAGCAACAATCTTCGTAGACCTGTTATGCGTTAGTTAATGAAGTTGACCTATCATAAACGAGAGATAACCGGGGGAGCGCTCTCACTGACTACTTGAGAGTTAATGTTTCGCTCAGTGGTAACTTTTCGTGAATAAATTTTGGCTGACTTTCGAATTGCCAGAATATGAAGTGCGTCACTGTTGTTTCACAAATTTTAATTGCTTCAAGTCTTGCATGGTGCGTACACCTACTGATAAGTAGGTTTCATTTTCCAAGCGATTTCTTGCGCAGGATCGAGAGACTCCCGCAAATGAGATGCCCGTGCTCCGATTTTTTGTTGGGATCGCTCTTAGTTTTTTGTTACAAGAAATTCGTAGCTTCATAGTTTTTACCAATTAGCGTGTTGAATGTATAAAATTCTTCGCGAACGGTCCTATGTATTACTTGAAAGATGTGTTTGACTAACTCCCACAGGTGCTCCGGCACATGCTTTCGACGGCGGCCCCCATCCGCCACACAGGGAGAAATCGTGCAAGACAAAATCCAAAACCATGCCCCCAAGGCAAGCCTGCGCAAAGGTCGAGCAATAGCTGCAATTTTGCTTGCCGGCGGACTGATCGGTGGAAGTGCTTCAATGGCCATGGCTGCCCCCACAGCCCCCACCGACAAAGTCGAATCAACAACCATCAGCCAGGCAAAGGCTGAAAATGCGATGAACTACTGGACCTCCTCGCGTATGAAGAACGCCAAGTCCGCTGACGTTCTCACGCACGGGAAATCCGCTACCAAGGGTGCACAGAAGGCGGGGGAGTCAAAGAAGATTTCCGGCCAGAAAGCAACGAACCCGAAGAATAAGGGTCAAAAACCGAAGAAATCATCATCGGTCACTCCGGTGTCCCACATTGGTAAGGTGTTCTTCACCCTCGGTGGCTCCGATTATGTGTGCTCGGGTAACTCAGTTGTTTCGGCCAATGAATCAACAGTTTCCACTGCTGGTCACTGCGCCAATGAAGGCCCTGGTGCCTTCGCAACCCGCTGGGTCTTCGTGCCTGCGTACGAAAACGGTAACGCACCGTACGGATCTTTTGCCGCAACCGAATTGGTGACCCCCACCCAGTGGAGCAACGGCGGAGATATTACCTTTGACACTGCCTTTGCCGTGGTCTCCGATAATAGTGGAGTCAGTTTGGCTGATCAGGTCGGAGCTTCTGGCGTTGCGTTCAACCAGGCTCGTGGATTAACATACACAGCTTTCGGTTACCCGGCAGCGAGCCCATTCAATGGCGAGACGTTGCAGTCATGCTCTGGTTCGGCAATTGATGATCCATATGGACAGAGCGATTCTCAGGGCATCCCATGCGATATGACCGGCGGATCTTCGGGTGGTCCGTGGTTCCTTGGCGGATCCAGTGCCTATCAGAACTCAGTCAACAGTTTTGGCTACAGCGGAGTGCGTAACACGATGTTCGGGCCCTACTGGGGCACCGTCATCGAGCAGGCATATAATTCTGCACAAAACTAGCAGGAAGTGAGTTGGGCGGAATGTCGAAGAAGACATTCCGCCCAGCTTGGTTAAGGATGAAGTGATGGAATCACGAGACGATGACGCGGTGACAGGCGAGAACGATTCAACTATCGTTCACAAGATAGCCCAACCGGTTAGTGAACAGGTTGCCCATTTTAACGAAGTAAACCGACGCAAAGCGAAGCCGATGCAACGGATAATAGCTTGTTCTGAAGAGTCAGATAAACCTGCCTCTGAGAAGTGACCCGGGGCCGCACCAATTCCCGTATCCGGCCAACGAGAGGCAATAACCGATGCTCGGCGACGAACAGTTTCGACAGTTTTAGCTTACAAACGCGAAATTAATTGGATACTTGTACGCGCGTCCGGCCTGGTACTCATCTGGTGCTTTGACTGCGGCCATAATAGCAATAACAAAGCAGACGATGCCGCCGAGGACACCAATCACCCATCCAATGACAGGTATGAAAGCTAGCAAGCCAATAATTGCGCGAATGATGCTGAAGTTCAGTGTCTGCTGATGAAAGTCGCGAACCAGCGGATTGCTTCGTTCCTTATCGATCACAAAGAAAATGAGTGCCGGAATGATTCCAAAGAATGCCGAAAGCCATCCATTAAGTTGAATGCGTTGGAGGCTGTCGTCTGCGATTTGTCCTGGCTGAGGAGCTGGAGGAATACCTTGCTGTCCATAATATGTACCGGTCGACTCAGCGCTGGGATTCCCAGTTGGTGAATTGTTTGTTGGGGGAGTTGTTGAACCGCCCTCATCATCTGGTTTGAACTCGTTGGGGTCTTCCGGTGTGGTTGTCATTTGAGCCTCTCAAGAGTCGAGCCTGATTGCTTACTCTGACCGTACACCGTTAAACCAACGTTCCGTTTAATAGAGATCAAATCGTTATTACACTTGATTTTGTCGTAGTTCAACAGCTGTTAAACTACGAGGAACGAATCGTGAACTATCTCAGAAACAGCGAAGGCCGCCGAGAAGAAAATCTCGACGGCCTTCGTGTCGTAGCTAATGAAGATTAATCTTCTTCGGCAGGAGCCAATTCCACGTTCACAACGGTGAGATCGCCCTCGGCTTCAACCAAAGTCAGTTCACGTGCGTTTCCGGCGGACTTTAGGTCGGTGAAGCCTGCACGCAACTGCTCAATCGCAGCTGCTGGTGCGTGGATTTCACCAGAAAGCACCTCGGTGCGTTGTTTGACCTTAGCGTCTGACTTAGCCTTACGGATACCCGACAGTGCGTGGCCAACGGTCGGAAGAACCATGGCATCAGCACCTTCGGTGGCTGCGCTGAGATGAGCAACGCTTGGCCACTGCGACAGGTGAACCGAACCGGTGCGCCACCAGCCCCAAACTTCTTCGGTAGCAAACGGCAAGAACGGTGCAAACAAGCGCAGTACCGAGTCAAGGGTCGTTGCGAGCGTTGCGAGAACGCTGGCCTGTTCAGCTTCACCATGACCGCCATAGGCGCGATCCTTGATCAATTCAACATAATCGTCAGTGAACGACCAGAAGAACGACTCAGTGATATCCAGAGCACGCGCATAGTCGTAGTTTTCAAAGGCACGCTGAGCATCCTCGATCACGGTCGACAGACGTAACAGCAATGAACGATCCAGACCGTTGGTGACCAATGATGCGTCATTGGTCAGCACATTTGCCTCGGTGGCACCCAAGTTCAAGACGAACTTAGAAGCGTTAAGAATCTTGATCGCCAGGCGGCGGCCAATCTTCATCTGGTTGATTTCGTAGGCGGTATCGGCGCCCAACTTGGCACTAGCGGCCCAATAACGAACCGCGTCGGAACCAAACTTCTCCAACACCTCGTTTGGTACCACTACGTTGCCCTTGGACTTGGACATTTTCTTCCGGTCTGGATCTAGAATCCAGCCGGAAATGGCAGCATGCTTCCAAGGAACATCGTTGTGCAGCGCATCGGCACGCACCGCAGTTGAGAACAACCAGGTGCGGATGATGTCGTGGCCCTGTGGGCGTAGATCAAACGGGTATACCTTGGAGAAGAACTCGTCATCGCGTCCCCAACGGCCCACAATCTGAGGGGTCAGCGAGCTCGTTGCCCAAGTATCAAGCACATCGGCATCACCGATGAAGCCGCCAGCTACACCACGCTGGTCTTCGGTATAACCGATTGGCGCATCAGCTGCCGGATCAACCGGAAGCTGTGCAGTCTCAGGCAAGATCGGAGCGTCATAGTTAGGCTCGCCATGCTCATCAACCTTGTACCAAACGGGTACAGGTACGCCGAAGAAGCGTTGGCGGGAAACCAGCCAGTCACCATTTAGGCCAGAAACCCAGTTCTCATAGCGCGAGCGCATGAACGATGGGTGGAATTCGATCTCCTGCCCGCGGGCAATCATTTGCGTACGACGCTCTTCGTCACGGCCACCATTTCGGATGTACCACTGACGTGAGGTGACGATTTCCAAAGGCTTATCGCCCTTTTCGAAGAAGTTCACCGGACGTGAAACTTTTTTAGGTTCACCATCTAGTAGATCTGCTTCGCTGAGCATCTTGACGACGGTTTCCTTCGCGGAGAACACGGTTTTCGCCGAGATCTCTGCGTAGGCTGCCTGACCGGCCTCGGTGGTGATCCACTCCGGGGTGTCTGCCAAAATACGGCCGTCACGGCCAATGATGGCACGAGTTGGTAGCTGCAGTTCACGCCACCAAGTTACGTCGGTCAGGTCGCCGAAGGTGCAGACCATGGCGATACCCGAACCCTTGTCTGGCTGAGCCAGTGGGTGTGGGTAAACGGTAACCGGCACGCCGAAGATCGGCGAGGTGACGGTTTTGCCGAACAGGTGCTTGTAGCGCTCATCGTCTGGGTGAGCGACCAGGCCGGCACAGGCTGCGAGTAGTTCCGGGCGAGTGGTCTCGATGAAGACCTGTTCGCCACCGTCAGCGTTGAATGCGTAGCGGTAGTAGGCGCCTGGCATTTCGCGGTCTTCGAGTTCTGCTTGGGCCACCGCGGTACGGAAGGTGACATCCCACAGAGTCGGAGCTTCGGCCATATAGGCATCGCCCTGCTTTAGGTTTTCCAAGAACGCTCGCTGAGACACCGCACGGGCGTTGTCGTCAATGGTGCGGTAGGTCATGCGCCAGTCAACGGACAGGCCAAGGGTGGAGAAGAGCTGTTCGAAGACCTTCTCGTCCTCTACTGCTAGTTCTTCACAGAGTTCAATAAAGTTTTTACGGCTGACCACATCCCAGTCGCGCTGGTTTTTGGCCGGCGACTCGGGCGGGCGATAACCCTCGATATATGGTTTGGTCGGGTCGCAACGAACACCGTAGTAGTTCTGTACGCGACGCTCGGTTGGAAGACCATTGTCATCCCAACCCAGTGGGTAGAACACGTTCTTGCCGCTCATGCGCTGGAAGCGGGCCAGCACGTCGGTCTGCGTGTAGGAGAACATATGTCCTACGTGCAGGGAACCGGAAGCGGTTGGTGGGGGAGTGTCAATGGAGTAAACGTCCTCGCGGGTCGTGTCCTCGTTGAAGTGATAGGTGCCCTCGGTGCGCCACCGGGACGAAAGACGTTCCTCTAGGCCTTCCAAAGCGGGCTTGTCAGGAACGGAAACCGTTGCGGGCGTGTCTGTGCCCAAGTTGTCTTCTGCCATGTTTCTATTCTTTCATGTTTCATAGGCCAAGGAAGCATTGAAGTTCATGGTCTGGGCCACTTGAGCCAGGGATACATGACTAGCGTAGACAAATGGGCGAAACTTAATCTGTAGGGCGTCATCTCGAGGCCGGATAAACGGCTTACGTAAGAGAAATTCATCGCTTCGCATACGGGCACCCCAAAGTTCTAAAGTGGGCATATGACTAATTCTCAAAATCAGAACAATTCACGCTCTGCCCTCGTCACCGGTGCTTCGAGCGGCATCGGTCAGGCCACCGTCCGTGCCTTGCGCGCACAGGGCTGGAACGTTTTTGCAGTGGCACGTCGTGCAGACCGGCTGGAGTCCTTGGCCACCGAAACCGGCGCAGTTGCACTGACTGCAGATGTCAGTGTTCAAGCCGATGTTGATGCGCTGGTCAGCGTCGTTGAAGCACAAGGCGGGGTCGATACGCTCATCAACTGTGCTGGCGGAGCACGCGGTAGTGATCACTGGGCCGAAGCAAAAGATGAAGACTGGGAATTCATGTGGCAGGCAAACGTCATGGGAACCATGCGGTTGACTCGCGCGCTATTACCTTCCTTGCGTACCAGCGCAGGCACCATTTTGAACGTTACCTCGACCGCCGCACTTTCCAGCTATGAGGGAGGTAGCGGATATAACGCCGCTAAAGCAGCGCAACGAGCCATGACTCAGGCGCTGCGCCTGGAAGAAGTTGGCAACGGGGTCCGTGTCATTGAGGTTCTTCCAGGACTCGTCCACACCGAAGAATTCGCGTTGCGCCGACTCGGAACGAAAGAAGCGGCCGAGAAGGTATATGCCGGGGTCGCCGAACCGCTCACGGCCGAGGACGTGGCAGAGGTGATCCGCTACGCGGTCAGCGCCCCGTCACATGTGAACCTGGACGAAATCGTGATTCGGCCACAGGCTCAAGCCGCCAATCACAAGCTGATCCGCCAGAGCTAATAAACCGGTGATGAAGAAAACCCACGTCCTCGCTGCGTCCCATGGCACCGATAATCTTCGCGGTCAACAACTGATCCACGACTTACGTACACAGCTCGAAGAACTGGCACGTAGTGAGATACACACCGAGTTGGTCTGGCACGAGGCGTATGTTGATGTTCAACAGCCGCAACTTGCTCAAGTGCTCGCCTCATTGCCCGAGGGGGAAGCCGCGGTAGTACTGCCGCTGCTGGTCGCCGACGGAGTACATACGACTCAGGACATCGCCCAGGCAGTAGCAGCACGGCAAAACACGGTCGCGGCCAGCCCGTTAGGTGCTTTGCCAGAACTTGCTTACCTACTAAGTCAGCGCGCCATGGCTCAGCTGGAGCCGAATCAGAAGGTTCTCCTTGCTGCGGCCGGGACCCGGCTAGAGCAAGGCCAAGAGCAACTCAGGGACTTAGCAGCGCAGATCTCAACGCATCTGGGTCAGGAAGTTCAGGTGACATACTGTGCTGGGGCCAAACCGCTGATTAATGAACTGCTTTCCGAGGAACTGAAGCCAAAGACGCTGGTACTTAGCGCGTTGTTGGCCGATGGACTCTTTCAAACACGGCTAGTTAGCATGGGTGCCCGGATCACCACAAGCCCATTGCTCCCGGACGTCATGATCGCTAAATGTTTCCTCATAAGACTGCAAGTGGCCCTGAAACAGAGCTCATAATTGTCCTCAGATGACGAAGTTCGCGGTGATTAAGTAAAGCGCGTTCATGTGACTACTCGTGGTTGCCAGCCCCCGGGGGCTGGTTTCTACGCTGGCTTACATGACGCAAACTACTGCACCCGGTCGCCCCAAGCGGGCAGCCAAACCCCAAGGTCAATGGAAGATTGACGGCAAAGCACCGCTCAACCACAACGAGGAACTCAAAGCCGCCGACGACGGTCTGAACGTCCGCGAACGGATCGAGCAGATTTACGCGCTTAAGGGTTTCGACTCAATTGATCCAGACGACCTGCACGGGCGCTTTCGCTGGTGGGGCTTGTACACCCAACGAGCCCAAGGCATTCCCGGTGGTAAGACCGCCACGCTGGAGCCGCACGAACTTGAAGACAAATACTTCATGCTTCGGGTGCGCATCGACGGCGGAGCACTAAGCACCGATCAGCTTCGGGTGATCGCCGGGATCTCTACCGAGTTCGCCCGCGACACCGCGGACTTCACCGACCGCCAGAACATTCAGTTGCACTGGGTAGATGTGGTGGATGTACCCGAAATCTGGCGCCGACTCGAAGCTGTGGGGCTGAACACCACCGAAGCCTGTGGAGACGTACCCCGAGTCATCCTAGGTTCGCCCGTGGCAGGCATCGCCAAAAATGAGATCATCGACCCAACTCCCGTGATCCAGGAGATCGCTCGGCGCTATGTGGGCAACCCGGATTTCTCCAACTTGCCGCGCAAGTACAAGACCGCCATTACCGGCCACCCAAACCAAGATGTCGTCCACGAGATCAATGACTTCGCGCTAATCGGCGTTGAACATCCGGAACTCGGCGTCGGCTATGACCTCTGGGTCGGTGGTGGGCTCTCCGCCAACCCACGCTTGGGCGAACGACTCGGCACATTCGTCCGCGCAGAAATTGCTGCCGACGTTTGGGAGGCAGTCACTTCCATCTTCCGAGACTACGGCTATCGGCGGCTGCGCAACCGGGCACGCCTGAAGTTCCTGCTCGCCGATTGGGGCACCGAGAAATTCCGTCAGATCCTCCAAGACGAGTACCTGGGGTTTGAACTTCCCGACGGGCCGCCGGCGCACAAGCCACAGGACGCGGGAGATCACTGCGGAGTGCACGAGCAGAAGGACGGCCGGTTCTTTATCGGGCTGACTCCGCCGGTTGGACGCGTCTCGGGAACCATTCTGAACAAGCTGGCGGACCTGGTTGAAGCGACCGGTTCTACCAGGCTGCGTACCACCCCACACCAGAAAATCATCGCCCTAGACATCCCCGCAGACCACGTTGATGCCTTTACCAGCGCGGTGCAAGAACTGGGCTTGGACCCGTTTCCCGGCTTAATCAAGCGCTCCGCTATCGCTTGCACCGGCATTGAGTTTTGCAAGCTAGCCATCGTGGACACCAAGGACACCACCATCGAGGCGGTGAAACAAATCGAATCAAGGCTGGCGGACCACAAAGGAAAACTTCCCAAGGCCCTGTCCTTGCATGTTAATGGTTGCCCAAACTCCTGCGCGCGCATCCAAACCGCCGACATCGGTTTGAAGGGGCAACTGATCACCAACGCGCAGGGCGAGCAGGTTTCCGGCTTCCAAGTACACCTAGGTGGAACACTGGCCGGATTTGAAAACGGTGAGGCTGGCTTAGGCCGCACCGTTCGCGGACTGAAGGTCGCGGCAGATGAGCTTCCCGAGTACGTGGAACGAGTTGTCAAAAGCTATTCAAGGAAGTCAGAAGAGAACGAATCTTTCGCTGCCTGGGCACACCGCGCCGACGAGGAGGACCTGGTATGAGCACCGTGCAACGCAGCGAAGCAGAATTGCGGAAGATCGCCGCAATCGGAGCCGAAGAGCTTGGTTGGGACTCTACCGCCGAACAGGTCATCAATTTTGCGGCCAACCATTTCGCGGTCCGTGAGATCGCGGTTGCCTGTTCCATGGCTGACGCGGTCTTACCGCATTTGGTTTCGGCCGCGATTCCAGATGTTGACGTGCTGTTCCTTGAGACCGGGTATCACTTCGCCGAAACCATCAGCACCCGCGACGAGGTCGCCCGGGCTCTGCAGGTACGCATCATCGAGGTACTGCCAGAACTCACGGTGGATGAGCAAGATGCGAAATTCGGCAGGGAGCTCTTCGCGCGTGACGCGGCAGCCTGCTGCCAGATGCGAAAAATGGATCCGCTGAAAAATTCCTTGAAAGACTATGGCGCCTGGTTCACCGGGGTGCGTCGCGAGGAGGCGCCGACCAGAGCCAACACGCCGCTGGTGGGCTTCGACGAAAAACACGGGCTGGTGAAATTCAACCCGCTGGCCGCCTGGTCCTTTGACGAACTGATTGGCTACGCCACCGAGCACTCGGTGCCGGTGAACATGCTGCTCACCCAGGGATACCCCTCCATTGGATGTCAACCATGTACCAGGCCGGTAGCCGAGGGCGAAGATCCCCGCGCCGGCCGCTGGGCAGGCCTAGCAAAAACTGAATGCGGCATACACATCTAGTGAAGGAGAGAAGCAAATGACCATCACAGTCAATGCACCCAGCCAAGCACGGCGCAGCGTCCTCGACGAGCTCGAAGCCGAATCAATTCACATCATCCGTGAAGTGCTCGCCGAATTCGATAATCCCGGTTTGCTCTTTTCCGGAGGTAAAGACTCGGTGGTAGTACTACACCTGCTGGCTAAAGCAGTGTTTCCGGCCCGTGTGCCGATTCCTGTAGTGCATATCGATACCGGCCACAACTTCGGCGAGGTACTGAAATTCCGCGACCAGGTCGTGGCTCGCTACGGGCTGAACCTCGTAGTTGGTTCGGTACAGGAATATATCGACCGCGGGGAGCTGACAGAACTGCCAGATGGCACCCGAAACCGTTTGCAAACCCGGGTGCTATTAGACACCATCGAGGCCAACCGCTTCGATGTGGTCTTCGGTGGGGCCCGCCGCGATGAAGACAAAGCCCGGGCCAAGGAACGCATCTTATCGCTGCGCGATGAATTCGGAGTCTGGGATCCACGTAACCAACGCCCGGAAATCTGGAATCTCTACAACGGGCGCCACGCACCCGGTGGGCACGTCCGCGCCTTCCCGATCTCCAACTGGACCGAACGCGATATCTGGGCGTACATCAACCAAGAACAAATCGAGTTACCGCCAATCTACTTTGCCCACAAGCGCCAGGTCTTTGAACGAGACGGTATGTGGCGAGCGGTCACCGGCGTCTCGCTGCCGGCCCAGGGAGAAATCGTCAGCATTCGCCAGGTGCGCTATCGGACCGTAGGAGACGCCAGCTGCACCGGTGCGGTGCTCTCGGCCGCCGACACCGTACCGAAGGTACTGGACGAGTTGGCCTTGGCTACCGTAACCGAACGCGGCGCCACCCGCGCCGACGACCGAATTTCAGCGGCTGGAATGGAAGACCGCAAGACCGAAGGGTACTTCTAAAATGACCACCACACTGTTACGTATTGCCACCGCTGGCTCGGTAGACGACGGAAAATCAACGCTTGTCGGACGGCTGCTCCACGACGCCAAAGCAATTCTCGCCGACTCGCTAGATGACATTGCGCGCACCAGCGCTGAACGTGGTTTTGGCGGTGAAACCCCGGCGCTGGATCTGGCGTTGGTCACCGACGGACTACGCGCCGAACGCGAACAAGGCATCACCATCGACGTGGCCTACCGGTATTTCTCCACCGCCAACCGCTCCTTCATTCTGGCCGACTGCCCGGGGCATGTGCAGTACACCCGCAATACTGTCACCGGCGCCTCAACCGCAGACGCAGCGATTGTGCTGGTGGACGCGCGACACGGAGTACTGGAACAAACCCGCCGCCACCTTGGCGTGCTTTCCCTACTGCGGGTGCCGCAACTGGTAGTAGCCGTGAACAAGATGGACCTCGTGGATTGGAAAGAGCAACGCTTCAGCGAAATTGAAACGCAAATTCTGGATATCACTGCCGAATTGGGCATCAAGCGCACCGCAGTCATTCCCGTGTCGGCGTTGAATGGCGACAACATAGTTGATGCCTCGGCGCATAGTGACTGGTATGCCGGGCCAACGTTGCTCGGATTACTGGAAGCCTTTGAACCCGAACGTGGACAAGGGACTGCCCGTCTTGACGTGCAGTATGTCATCCGTCCACAGGGTGCATTGGCTCCTGGACTTGATGCAGAACAGTATCGCGACTTCCGCGGTTACTCCGGCACGCTAGCCGACGGAGAGTTGAGTGTGGGCGACACCGTCCAGATTATCTCCAACGGGCAGCCAGCAACCAGCACCATCAAGTCCATTCGCAACTCGCACGGCGAAGTGACCACGGCGCTAGCTGGAGAAGCGGTGCTTGTGGAACTAACCGGTGAGATCGACATTGCCCGCGGCGACACCATCATTGCGGGGGAGCCCGAGGTGCCGGTTCGTCAGATCGAAGCGAATATTTGTGTACTGTCCCCGAACAAGATCACCGCCGGTCAGCTGGTGCTCATTAAACACGGCACCAAGGTTGCTCGGGCGAAGGTTCAAAGCCTTGATCACGTGATCAATGTGGTTGATTTCTCCCGTAGTGCGGCCACCGAATTGCAGCTCAATGATTTGGCACGCATCACGGTTCGTAGCTCCGCGGCTCTGGCCGTGGACGAGTACCAAAATTCACGTACCGCAGGTTCCTTCTTACTAATTGACCCCAATAGCGGAGCCACTTTAGCTGCAGGAATTATTGAGGCCCAGAATGCCGCCGCTTGAGCGAGAAACTCCAAGACGACAGCGGTTCACCTCTACTGCGGAAGCTACTAACTCTCGGGCACGCAGGGCGGCTCTGTGGATCGTGGGGTTCTTGGCAATTTTTGCCGTGGGTACCGCGTTTGTTCCGCCCCTGGGTGAGGCGAAGGCTCAGGTCTCGGCGACAAGTGCCGCGAAGGAACTTCGTCTGGGATATTTTGCCAACGTCACCCATGCTCCGGCGCTCATTGCGGACCACCAGGGCTTTCTAGAATCCGCCCTAAAAAGTGACAATACACAGTTGGAAACCCAAATTTTCAACGCTGGTCCGGCAGCAATCGAAGCGCTAAATAGTGGGGCACTGGACGCGGCTTACCTTGGCCCGTCACCGGCATTGACCAGCTACCTATCCAGCGCGGGAAAGTCATTAAAAATCGTGGCAGGGGTGACCAATGGGGGAGCGAGTTTAGTGGTCTCCAAGGACATTAGAAGCGTTGAAGATTTGCCGGGAACCGAGCTGGCAACGCCGCAATTCGGTGGAACTCAGGACGTGGCGTTGCGTCATTACCTCTTGGACCAAGGACTGGGCGAGCAGGTGACTGTGACCCCAAGTTCAAACGGTACGGTGCCGCAACTATTTGCTCGTCAAGCTATCGACGGGGCCTGGTTGCCGGAACCTCACGCTTCTTTGTTGGTTAAGGAACACGAGGCTCACCGGTTGATCAATGAATCGTCGTTGTGGCCCAAAGGCAAGTTCCCCACCACGGTATTAGTCGTCAGCCAGGATTTCTTGGCCGAACACCCACAGAGCGTCGCGAAACTTGTGGCAGCCAATGCGCAGTCTATTCATTGGCTCAACTCGGTTAGCGCCGCTGAACGGCTCAGTGCAGTACAAGCGGCCTTGAACAAGATCAACGGAAGTAGCCTCTCTGACGAGGTAATCAATTTGGCGCTGGGCCAGGTGAGCTTCGATGAGATCCCGCTGGAAGATACCTTCAAAACTCTGGTCGCGCATCAGTCCGCGGTGGGTATTGGAGAGCCTGGCGAGGTAACAAACATCGTGAACGACCAATGGATTGGACAACGTCCATGGGAGTAGAACTTCACGAAGTCTCACTGAGCTATCCAGGAACCGATCTGGTGATCGATTCGCTCACCGCACAGATTGACGATGGCGAGTTTGTTGCCGTTCTTGGTGCTTCAGGATGTGGTAAATCTTCGTTGCTGAACATGATTGCCGGGCTGTTGCAGCCCACCTCCGGGTGGCTTGAAGTTCCACAGGATGGGGCGGCCTTCATGTTCCAAGATGCAAACCTGCTTCCGTGGCTGAGCGCGGCCGATAATATTTCGCTCGCATTAAAACTTGGGGGATACCCGGCCGACTTACGCGATGCGCGTGTAGCGCAGTTGCTCAACCTAGTTCAGTTGGGGCATGCAGGACAGAAAAAACCTCATGAGCTCTCCGGGGGGATGCGCCAAAGAGTGGCCTTGGCTAGATCCTTGGCTCAAGACCGTCAGGTGCTGCTGATGGACGAGCCCTTCGCGGCGCTTGATGCGATTACCCGCGACATGTTGCATGAAGAGTTACGCAGCCTCTGGCAACAGACGGGCAAAACCATCATCTTCGTCACCCACAATGTACGCGAAGCGATTCGGCTCGCCGGACGTATTTTGGTGTTGTCCTCCCACCCGGGACGAATCCTTGAAACCCGACGGATTTCGGCGCAACTGCGAAACGATCCAGCCCAAGCGGCGGCTTTGGCCGACGAACTGACAACGATCCTCAGAAAGGAGCAACGAAAACATGAGCGCACTAGCGCAGCAGGCTAGCGAACCGACGGTCAAGGCCGACAAGTTACGGCTGCCAAAGACTTCACTTGATTCGGTCCTTGCGCCGGTCATCACCGTCATCGTGCTCCTGAGCCTGTGGCAGATTGCTTCCTGGGCTGTTCCCATCCGTTCAGACCTATTCCCGGGGCCCGGCGCCATCGTGGCCAAGCTGCCCGAGATGTTGGACAACGGATCACTACTCGGTGCCGTAGGAACCTCACTTTTTAGGGCGCTGTCCGGATTTTTGCTAGCTGTGCTGATCGCAACCCCCATCGCGTTACTGCTGGCGCACCAACCCTTACTGCGTAAGGGACTAGGGCCGCTGATTTCAGCGATGCAGGTACTTCCATCCATCGCATGGGTACCGGCTGCGATCATCTTGTTTGGGCTGAGCAACGCAACCATCTACATGGTGCTCCTCCTTGGTGCGGTGCCCTCGATTATCAATGGACTGCTTTCTGGCATTGACCTGATCCCGCACCAGTACCGGGCGCTATCCCAAGTCTTGGGCGCAGATAAGCGCCAGCATATTTGGCATGTTGAACTGCCTGCTGCGCTACCAGGCTATGTGGCCGGGTTACGTCAAGGCTGGGCCTTCGCCTGGCGCTCCCTAATGGCCGCCGAATTGATTGCGGTGGGCGGGTCGCTCGCCCTTGGTGTGGGCTCGTTGCTGCAACGTGGACGGGACCTCGCAGATTTACCGTTAGTGATCTTAGTCATACTTGTTATTTTGCTGGTTGGCGTCTTGATTGAACTTTTATGTTTTGCACCCGTGGAACGCAAGCTTTTGCGCGACAGGGGCATTAACCGCACTGGAGGAAAAAATGTCTAAAGGAAAAATTACGCTCATTGGAGGCGGGCCGGGTGATCCTGAGTTGATCACGGTTGCTGGCTACAAGGCTCTGCTTGCCGCGGATGTGGTGCTTGCGGACCGACTTGGACCCATTGCATTGCTGGAGGAGCTGCGTCCCGAAGTTAAAGTTATTGATGTGGGAAAGGCGCCGGGTTGCCACGTAAAAACACAGGATGAGATCAATGATCTCCTAGTCAAATATGCTTCTCAGGGTCTGGACGTGGTCCGCTTAAAAGGTGGGGATCCCTTCGTGCTAGGGCGTGGTGGCGAAGAAATGATCTTCGCCGCGGAACATGGGATCGCTACGCGTGTAATTCCCGGAATTACTAGTTCCATTTCCGTGCCGGCCGCAGCCGGGATTCCGGTAACCCACCGAGGAGTCGCCGCCGGTTTTACCGTCATTAGTGGGCATGAGGATCTTAGCGATGTTCCGCTACGCGCCGACCACACCCTGGTAGTGCTCATGGGGGTGTCGAATTTGGCACAAATTGTTGAGACATTACTTACCCGGGGTTTACCGTTTAGTACGCCAATTGGGATAGTGGAGCGAGGTTACTCACAGACGCAGCGGACAACTATCGGTACGCTAGAGGAGATTGTAGTGCGCGCCCGTAAGGCCGCCGTGGCGAATCCGGCCGTCATCGTAATTGGTGACGTTGTACGTCTGGCACCTGAAGCTTCAACCCAGTTGGTTGAGCTTCAGCCGCTGGACACGGTCGACGTCACAGCGTCGGTCTCATTCGCTGACTAAGAAAGTAGATGTTGTTTGATGAGTGAAGTTCACGTACCTGAACATTTGACCTCCCGCGCCCTGCGCGTTGCCATTGTCGGTGCCGGTCCCGCAGGTATCTACGCCGCGGACATGCTCAATAAGAGCGAGCCGGTTTCTTCTGGCGAACTATCGCTGAAGGTAGATCTCTTCGATGAGCTACCTACCCCGTTCGGCCTGATCCGTTACGGCGTATCCCCGGACCACCCACGCATTAAGGGCATTATCAATGCCCTGCATAAGGTGCTGAACAACGACTGGATCAACTTCTACGGAAACGTTGGACTGGGCCGGGACATCACCCTTGACGAATTACACGAGCGCTATGACGCGGTCATTATCGCGACAGGTGCCCAAAAAGACGCCGACCTGAACATCCCAGGCATTGAACTTACCGGCTCTCACGGTGGCGCAGACTTTGTATCTTGGTACGACGCGCATCCGGATGCCGCGAAGGATTGGGACCTTTCCGCCACTGAAGTAGCAGTGATCGGTAATGGCAACGTAGCTTTGGACGTCGCTCGTATTCTCTCCAAACATGCTGACCAGCTGCTAGAGACCGAAATTCCAGCTCACGTATATGAGCAGCTGAACGGCTCCGCGGTCACCGATGTACATATCTTCGGCCGCCGTGGCCCCGCACAGGTGAAGTTCACCCCGCTGGAGCTTCGCGAACTATCGCATTCCAAAGATGTAGACATCGTCTTGTACGAAGAGGACTTTGACTTCGACGAAGGTTCGGAAGAAGCAATCCGCACCAGCAACCAAACGAAGACCATGGTCTCGACCCTGACCAACTGGTTGATTGAACAGGAAGAGACCGAGGAAACCGCAAGTGCTTCACGTCGACTGCATCTGCACTTCCTGCAGACCCCGGTTGAGGTGCTCGGTGAAGACGGCAAGGTCACCGGTCTGAAGCTTGAACGCAACGAACTAGACGGCACCGGAAATGTGAAGGGCACCGGTGAATTTACCGAGTATCCAGTACAGGCCGTATACCGTGCAGTTGGCTACTTCGGTTCTGCCGTAGACAACATCGAATACGACGGAAACCGCGGTGTCTTGCCAAACGTTGAAGGCCGAGTCTTGAACGCTGAAGGCACCCACATCGATGGTTTGTACGCGACCGGTTGGATCAAGCGTGGCCCTATCGGACTAATTGGCCACACCAAGGGTGACGCCTTGGAGACCATCAACCACCTGCTTGAAGACTTGGCGAACCTGCCGGTTCCGTCCTCGAACCAGAGCATCGAAGAGCTGCTGGAGTCCCGTGGCGTGGACTACGCCGACTGGGATGGCTGGATGAGCCTGGACGAGCAAGAAAAGGCTCTGGGTGCCGAAGCCGGTACCGTGTCGACCCGCTTCGGTGAGATCACCCGCGACCGCATCAAGCTAGTTGAGCGCGAAGAAATGCTGGAGTTTGCACGAGCAAAAAAATTAGCTAAGAGCCTGTAAGCAAAAAGACAGGTTCAGGAATAACTGGCGCCCGTTGATCTTCAGATCATCGGGCGCCATTTTCCTTTAATCCCATCAACTGAATACGTTGTCGAGCCAAGGAGACCACTGATCTGTAGACATCCGCAATCGGGCGCCTCCTATTGGGCTTGCACACATTGAATCCCGTCTGCGCGGAAGCTAATCACCGGTATCGGGCTGACTAGCGCGATGCGATCGCGATTGATTTCTGAGCAGATACACCTGTGGGGAAGAGCCGAAGCACTTCCCCACAGGTGTATCTGACTGAAGCTTAGACGCCGAGCTTCTGAGCCTGGTCGTTCTTCATGCTGGCCGGAACGCTGCGACGCAACATGATGAACAGCAAGATCATTCCAGCGGTCAATGCCATGTGGCCAAGGCCTGCGATTCCGGAGATCATGGCAGAGGATTCAATGTCCAACACCGTGAGCATTCCGTGGGTGAGCTGCATTCCCGCGGTGATGATGACACCGGCATGGTATGTGCCCATGAACCATGCGTAGAGCTTGCGGTGGGAGCTAAGGTTGAATGCCTTCTCCAGCAGTAACACCAGCAAGGTGACGATGAAACCAAGGACCAGCAGGTGTGTATGGACTACCGAAAGCTGGGTCCAACCACCTTCGGGGAAATCGTTCATCTTGGTGAATTCGCGGAAGAACAGTCCGGAGGCGACGCCTACGAGCATGTAGGCAAAGGCGATGTTGATGAGCTTACGCATGAGTTTCACTTTCAATGAGTTTGGTGTTTGAAGAATTTTCTTTGGTGTTGCTGTTGCCGCGGTATCCGAAGACCGGAGATTTTGTGCGGCCCAACAAGATGAACAACGCCGGCAGTAGCAAGGTGCGTACGACGAACGTGTCCATAAGTACTCCGAGACCAACGATCAGACCAAGCTGCCCCAAGACCATCAGCGGCAGACTGGACAAAGCCGCAAACACTCCTGCCAAGACCACGCCTGCGCTGGTGATGACCGTTCCGGTCCGGCTGGTGGCATTGATGATTGCATCCGCCAGAGGCATGCGAAGGGCATCTTGTTTGACTCTCTGTGTCAGGAAGATCGTGTAGTCAACGCCGAGGGCGACGAGGAAGACGAAGGCAAGTAGCGGAACCTGAACGTCCAGAGCAGAGGTGTCAAAAACCATGGATCCGATTAGGGATCCCAAGCCCACCGCGGCGGCGGCACTGAGCAAGTTCGTCAACGAGAGCAGTAAGGCGGTGCGGAACTTTCCGGTGACAATCCACAGCATGATGAGGCAAACCAGCAAGATCAGTGGCGCAATGACCAGGAAGTCACGCAGGTGGCTTTGGTGCGAGTCGTAGGCTTCGGCAATGGTTCCGCCAACGAGGGCCTCAGTGCCTGGAACCTGCTCGAACTCGGTTCGCAGTGACTTGATCAGTTCGAAGCTTTCCGGAGAACCTGATTCGCTGTTGCCGATTATCATGATGCGGTCAGATCCGCTGTCTGGCAGTGCTGGCAATTGTGTCGCGCGTTCTACTCCTTGGACAGCTTTAGCTGCGGTAGTGACCGCTTCGCCGGTACCAGGGGAAGCAAGGACGGTGATGGGCGCGGTCTCTCCGACGGGGAAGTGCTCGGCCAGCCGTTGGGTCGCCGAAGTCGATTCGGTGGCCGTACGGAACTGTTCGGTTTGGCGTAGTCCCACGCTGGTAGCACCTAGCGCGGATGCCAAGATGCCAAGAATGAGTACCAGTGCGCTCAGGTTGACTACCGGACGCTTGATGACCGCTGCTGCGGCTTTACCCCAGATGGAACGTTTAGCAGTTTCATGATCCGGGCGGGGAACTAGCGGCCAGAAAACTTTTCGGCCACACAGTGCCATCACTGGGGTCAGTACGAACAAGTTGAACCCGGCAGCGATCAGTAGACCTACAGCGCAGACAATACCCAAGCCGCGGGTGTCCTCCATAACGGCCAGGGCCATCGTGGCCAGCGCCAAGACTACGGTCAAGTTTGAGGAAACAATCGCTTCAAAGCTGTTGCGCCAGGCGCTAGCAAGAGCAGCTCGGTGATCGGTGTGCTGGTGTAGCTCATCACGGTAGCGGGAAATGAGCAATAGTGCATAGTTGGTGCCGGCGCCGAAGACCAGGACGCTGAGCACACCGGAATCAAAGTGTAGGTTGAAAGGCTCGCTGAGTGCGTTAGCGATGAGGCTCGCACTGCGATCTGCTAGCCCAACGACAGCCAAGGGAATTAGCCAGAGAATCGGCGAGCGGTAGGTGAGAATCAACAGTACCGCCACAATGCCGATGGTCACTGCCAACAAGGTGAAGTCTGCTCCGGCGAAGGTTGCCGACAAATCCAGCCCAAAGGCTGGTGCTCCGGAAACCTCGATGAGTATCCCGGCGTTTGCATCGGTGCTGATCTGCTCACGCAGATCAGTGACCATCGCACGGTCAGCGTCGGTGCCTGCGCTGTCCCAGGAGGCGGTCAGCAAAGAAAGCTTGCCGTCCTCGCTGACTAGCGGCTTGGAAATCTCGACATTTAGTTCATTGCTGAGCTTGCTGGACAGTTTGTTTAGTCCTGCGAGGTCTGTGTTGCTCAGCTGTTGCTGATCGGGGTGTCCGGCAACGAGTAATGCTGACTCTTTACCGGAATCGGGGATTTGTTCGAGAAGCTTGGCCACTGTGGCTGAGTCAGAGCCTGCGACTAATGAACTGGTGCTGCGTTCGGCTGCCGGAATGGAACTGAGCAGACCGAAAACGGCAAGGATGACAGCGAGCGCCCCGAGAAGCCAGAGGCGTGCACCGCGACGTGAGGTGAGCGAATTCGCTACCGATGTGAGAACTGGAGATTTCATACTTCTAGTCAATGCCAAATTGAGGTTTAGCAAATCGTGAAAGCGTTCGAACTCTATCTCAACCCTTCGGTTGATACGCCCACTAGGAGCGGGCTGCTAAATTAGTCCGTGGTTGCGTGCAGCCTGCACCGCGGCGGTGCGTGTAGGAGCCTGCAGCTTGTCAAAAATATGCACCAAGTGAGTCTTCACGGTCGCTTCGGAGACGAAGAGCGTCCGTGCAATTTCGCGGTTACTTAGGCCCGTGGCTAGGTGTTTTAATACTTCGGCTTCACGGCTGGTCAAGGCAATTTTTGGTTTACGCAACCCGGCCACTACACGTTGGGCCATCTCGGGGGCCAACACCGTGTGCCCGGCAGCCGCCTGGCGGACCGAATCGATGATCGTTTGTGAGGCGACATCTTTGAGTAAGTACCCTGCGGCTCCGGCCTCGATGCACTGTAGGATCTCGGCATCCTTATCAAAGGTGGTCAAAATGAGAACCTGGGGCGGACTGGGTAAAGCGCGAAGCGCCGCGGTAGTAGCCACACCATTCATGCCATCTCCCAGCCGGAGGTCGCACAAGACCACGTCTACCGGGACTTGGGAGGCTAACTTAACTGCCTCTTCACCGCTGCCAGCTTCGCTGAGCACGGAAATGTCCTCATAGTTTTCAAAGAGTGCGCGCAGTCCGGTGCGCACGATTGGGTGGTCATCAACCAGCATAAGGTTAATCAATTTCCGGCCTCAGGGTTCTTTAATGGGACATAGGCCGACAAAGCGGTACCTTCGCCCAGCGTACTTTCAATGTCCAGTCCGCCGCCTAGTTCGCGTAAACGTTGGCGCATGGCGGGTAAGCCGAATCCACCGGATTCTAGGTTTTTTCCCACGTTGGATTGCCATTCTTTAAGGCTGAATCCAATGCCGTCATCAACGATATCTAATCTGATGGCATCACCGGTATCTGCCAATGAGACTACCGTCCGTGTGGCTTTCGCGTGGCGACGCACGTTGGCAAGCGCGGACTGGGCGGTGCGTAGTAGGGCCACCTGAATTCCGGGATCTAACACTGGAAGGTCGACATCCACCCGTAACTCGCTGGAGACCTCACAATCCTTTTCAAAGTCTTCGAGCATACGCCGCAGTGCTCCGGCGAGCGCTTGGGAATCTAATTCACTTGGTGACATGGCGGCAATGATCCTGCGTAGGTCAGACAGCCCTTGCCCGGAGAGCTCTTCGATTCTTTCTAAGGCGTTGGTTGCTTGGCCAGTTTGCTGCGTGTGGAGGGCGGCTTTGGCATGGAGCCCAATGGAGGAGAGCTGTTGAGCGATGGTGTCATGGATTTCTCTGGCCACTCGGGTACGTTCGGCGAGTGCGCCGGCTTCATGCTGGGAGCGTGCCAGTTCCTCTTGAAGATCAGCCATTTCCTGATGTGCGCGTAAGAGTGAGGAGACAAGCTCGTTGCGTTCGGCGATATCACGTTCGAGCTGTAAATATCCGCGGGAGATTCCCCAAGCGAAGGTGCCACCAACCAGTGGGCCAACTACTCCGGAGACTGTGGTTGCACCATGGTGCAGGAAAGGAGCCACAACGGTGAGTACATATACTGCCGCGGACCAGACAACGGAAAGCCCTAAGGCTAATTGGTGGCCAATGAGTAGCCAGAGGCTAAAGGCAACCCACATGAATTCCGGTGAGGCGCTCATCCCTAGGGCCCAGATGGCGACGAGCACGGCGAGCCAATATCCCGGTAGTCGGGTACTTCCCTTGGAACGGAGAACTACGAATCCGAAGAGGTACCACAGAGCAAAAAGTCCTGCCGCGGCGATGGCTAACCAGAGACTGGATGCTGTGGTCGATGCTGCACGAAGTAGCGCGACAAGGAGCAAAACCGCAGTAATTAGGTGTTGCCCCCAGCGCAGAGCACTCACCGAGAGCGCTCGTTGTTGTGCGATTTTAGGCGAAAACCTCGATTTGCCGGATGCTGGCACGGTGGCTTCGCTGGGCATATTCATGACTTACCCACCCATGGTCTAAAACTCATGACTCTGACTCTATCGAAAGCATTTGCCCCCGCGCAGTTGCGCGTGGAGCTTTGGTGACGTGGCGGGGGACTGAACAAGACTTTAGCTCTGCTTCATCTTGCGTTTGATAACGAGTTGTTTACATCGGGAAGGGTGAGCCGCGAAGCATTCTCAAGCCAAAGGACATTGTAGAAATGAAAATTCGTTCCCTAGCAGTTGGCGCCCTGACCGCCTGTTTAGCCGCTACCGTAGTAAGCCCGGTACTGGCAGACAGTCCAAAACACAATGGTGAGACTATCTTGATAGGTCATCGTGGTGCAGCAGGCGTCGCGCCGGAGAACACGATTTCGGCCATTGAAACCGGAAGCCGCTCGGGAGCAGGGTTTGTGGAGATTGATATTCAGCTCTCTGCAGACGGCGTGCCGTTTATTTTCCACGATGATACTCCCGCGCGCACCAGCAACGTGGCTGAGGTCTTCCCGGGCCGTGAGAATGATCCGATTACCTCCTTCACCTGGGATGAACTTCAGCGCCTAGATGTTGGTTCGTATTTCTCAGAGCAATTCGTTGGCGAAAAGATCCCGCACTTTGACGACGTGGCTGATGCACTGACCGGTGAAACGGGAGTGTTCATCGAGATCAAGTCCCCGGCGAAGTCCCCCGGGGTAGAACAGGTTGTGGCCGATTATCTTAAAACCGATCCGCAATGGAGTGCGCTAGAAGCGGGAGGAAAAATTGAGGTTCTTAGCTTCGATGCAGCCTCGAACAAACGATTCGCCGCGCTCGCTCCGGAGGTACCGTTGCAACAACTGCTTGGTTCCGTGCCAAGCGCTACGGAACTGGAGGAAATTGCCAGCTACGCAGATTCATTCGGTACTAGCTACCGCACGCTTGACGCGGCCGGTGCAGAGCGAGTGAAAAATGCCGGGCTGGGTCTCGGGGTCTACACTGTCAATTCTGTGCAGGCCGCCCAGGCTTCCTTGGAGTTGGGGGTGGAGCGTTTGACCGGAGACTTCCCCGCGCAGATTCACCGTCACTTGAAGGGGCAAAAAGTTTTCCCCTCGAACAATGGTGTGGTGATCGAGGACTCGGTCAACGATGTCCCGGGCAATGACGTTCAAGCCGAAACCGGTGAACATGTGGTGCTGACTAATAATTCGAAGCGCACGATTGACGTATCGGGATACCTGATTCGGGATGCCGGCAATAACGTGCTGTCCATCGGTGAAGGGTATTCGCTGCAGCCAGGCCAAGAGCTGCGGGTCTACACCGGCCCGGGGACTAACTCTGCACAGGCGTACTACAACGGCGGCACTGCGAGTGTGCTGAACAACGGTGGAGATTCGGTGGCATTGTGGACAGCAAAAGATAAGCTGGCCGATACTTTCGCCAACTAATCCCGGGTAAGGGATCGTTCGCCGGGCCACGGAGTAGCATCTTCGCGACCCGGCGAACTACGTGAGCTACTCATCGAGTCAGTTGTCCAATAGGTCTTTTCCTATCGGCTACGCGATGACATCAGCCAGTGTTTGTGGCACTAAAAATACGGGGCTTAAAAGTAGGCTCAAGCCCAACCAGGTTGACAGAAGTGATTCAGCTTTCATCGATGCTGATTGAGTTTTCAGCGTGGTCAATACGCGCTAGACTGGTAGGCACGCGACATTGATCCGGATATCACCGGGGAGTCCTTGGAAGAAGAATCAGGATGCAGATTTGCACTTGATCCAGTAGAACCAAGCGGGACCAGCCCGTCATAGCTGATGAGAAGCGGTTTTTCACTTTTATGCGAAAGCATCACTGTGGGGAATAAGCGGGGTGGTACCGCGGCCAAGTGTCGTCCTCGTAGGCAAGATTTTTTGACCCTACGCTTGAAGGATGGCCATTTCGATGAGCTTCTACCCAAAGGTCACTACCGACCCGACCGGTTCAACCCCGGCCTCACCGCGTTTCCCAGAAATTGAGAAGCGAGTCCTCGAATACTGGAAGAATGACGGCACCTTTCAGGCCTCCATTGACCAGCGTGAGGGTGAAGAGTTCGTCTTCTACGATGGCCCTCCTTTCGCTAACGGCCTGCCGCACTACGGCCACCTGCTTACCGGCTACGTCAAGGACCTAGTAGCCCGCTACCAGACCCAGCGTGGCAAGCGTGTAGAACGCCGTTTCGGTTGGGATACCCACGGTTTGCCAGCCGAGTTGGAAGCCATGAAGCAGCTGGGCATGACCGACAAAGAACAGATCGAGTCGATGGGTATCGACAAGTTCAACGATGCTTGCCGCACCTCGGTGATGAAATACGCCGATGAATGGAAGCAATACGTCAACCGCCAGGCACGCTGGGTTGACTTCGAAAATGACTACAAGACCCTGAACGTTGAGTTCATGGAATCGGTCATCTGGGCTTTCAAGCAGCTTTCAGACAAGGGTCTGACCTACCAGGGTTTCCGCGTCCTGCCTTACTGCTGGAAAGATGAAACCCCACTGTCCAACCACGAGTTGCGTATGGACGACGATGTTTACAAGAACCGTCAGGATCAGACGGTCACCGTCGGCTTCACGATTCGTGCCGGAGAAACTTTAGTTTCCAAGGCACTTGCCGGCGTTCAGGCATTGGCTTGGACGACCACTCCATGGACGTTGCCAACTAACGCGGCCCTGGCCGTGCACCCAAAGATCGAATACGTTGTTGTGCCTGCAGGTGAGGCCGGTGTGAAGGCTTCCGCTGCCGCCGGACCATTCTTGCTGGCCAAAGACCTACTTGGCTCCTATGCAAAAGATCTTGGCTACAAAGACGCGAAGGAAGCCGCCTCGGCGATCACCGCGAGTTTCCAAGGCTCCGAACTTGCGGGGGTCCGCTACGAACCACTGTGGGACACCTTTACCGATACCGAAAAATACGGTACCGAAAACGCTTGGCAGATTGTTACCGCTGACTACGTCACCGTGGGTGACGGTACCGGTATCGTGCACCAGGCCCCGGCTTACGGCGAAGACGACCAGCAGGTCTGTGAAGCACACGGCATCCCGGTAGTGCTCTCGATAGACGAGGGAGCGAAGTTCCTTCCACTGTTTGCTGGCGGCCCACTGAACGACATCGCCGGCGTGCAGGTTTTCGACGCTAACAAAACCATCACGAACGTACTGAAGGAAGACGCCCGCTTGGTTAAGCAGGCTTCCTATGAGCACTCCTACCCACACTGCTGGCGCTGCCGTACGCCACTGATCTACCGCGCCATCTCCTCGTGGTACGTGGAAGTCACCAAGATCAAGGACCGGATGGTCGAGCTCAATGAGCAGATCAACTGGATCCCAGGCAACGTGAAGCACGGCCAGTTCGGTAAGTGGCTGGAAAACGCCCGCGACTGGTCCATCTCACGCAACCGCTACTGGGGTTCGCCAATCCCAGTATGGGAATGCTCGGGCGTTGAGTGTACCCACCGCGAGGTCTTTGGCTCGCTTGAAGAGATCAAGAACTTCTTCGGACGCCTTCCGCTGAATCATGAAGGACAGCCAGACCTGCACCGACCATTCATCGATGAGCTGACCAAGGCTCACGAGGGTTGCGCCGAAGGCGGCACTCTCTCACGCGTTGAAGACGTGCTTGATGTCTGGTTCGACTCAGGTTCCATGCCTTACGCACAGGTCCACTACCCATTTGAAAACGGTCAGTGGTTCGACTCAGGTCACCACCCAGCAGATTTCATCGTGGAGTACATTGGCCAGACTCGTGGTTGGTTCTACACCATGCACGTGCTGTCCACCGCACTGTTTGACCGCCCGGCCTACACCAACGTCATCTCCCATGGCATTGTGCTCGGATCCGACGGGCAGAAGATGTCCAAGTCGTTGCAGAACTACCCGAACGTCAACGAAGTTTTGGACCGCGACGGTTCCGACGCGATGCGTTGGTTCCTGATGGCCTCACCAATTCTGCGTGGTGGCAATCTGGTAGTGACCGAGCAGGGTATCCGCGATGGCGTGCGTCAAGTCCTGCTGCCCCTATGGAACGTCTGGCACTTCTTCAACCTGTACACCAACTCCGCGAATAACGGAGCCGGCTACGAAGCTAAGCGTTCAACCAGCTCTACTGACCCACTGGATCAGTACATGCTCGCGGCCACCGGAGAACTCGTTCGCGAAGTCACCGAAGCACTGGACACCTATGAAGTATCGGATGCTACCGAAGCTGTTCGTCACTACATGGACACGCTGACCAACTGGTACGTGCGCCGTTCGCGCCAGCGCTTCTTCGACGAAGATACTCAGGCCTTCGACACGCTGTACACCGCGTTGGAAACCCTCGTGAAGGTTTCGGCATCGCTGTTGCCACTGGCCAGCGAAGAAATCTTCCGCGGGCTGACCGGGGAACGCTCGGTGCACCTGACCGACTGGCCAGATGCCAATGATTTCCCAGCCGATACGGTGTTGCTGGAAACCATGGACACCACCCGAAAGATCTGCTCTGTAGGCTCCTCACTGCGTAAGGCCAAAAACCTGCGCGTACGCTTGCCACTGGCAGAGCTGAAGGTAGTACTCACCGACGCAGCGCGTCTAGAAGGCACCTACGCTTCGATCATCAAGGACGAACTGAACCTGAAGTCAGTCACCCTGATCGATGCTGCCGGAGTGGACACCGCAAGTTATGGCATCAGCCAGCAGCTGGTGGTCAATGCTCGTGCTGCCGGTCCACGCTTGGGCAAGAACGTCCAGCAAGCTATCAAGGGCGCTAAGTCCGGGGACTGGTCGGTGACCGCTGGCGTGGTCACCGCTGGAGGCCTAGAACTGGCCGAGGGTGAATACACCTTGGACACCGTAGTTGATGAGGCGGCCGAAATTGCGGCAGCCGTCATCGACGGAGGCTTCTTGGTATTGGATACCGAGGTCACCGCGGAACTTGCTGCCGAAGGTACCGCCCGCGATATGGTTCGCGCCATCCAGTCGGCCCGCAAGGAAGCAGACCTGCAGGTTTCGGATCGTATTCGTACGGTCATCACCGCTACCGCGCAGACCGTTGAAGCGTTGGAAAGCAACCGCGAACTGATCAGCAGTGAAACCTTGACCGACGTCTTGGACCTGGTCATTGATGAGTCGCAGGTTGAAACGAAAATTGAAGTGGAGCGCACCGTATGAGTGATCTAGAGCGCGTCTACGCCCAGTTACTGGCTCGCGCGCCAGAAAACAAGATCGAACCACGCATGGACCCGATGTTTCGTGCCATGGAAATCTTGGGGGAGCCGCAAAAGGCTGCGCCGGTTATACACATCACCGGTACCAACGGAAAAACTTCCACCGCACGCATGATCGAGTCGCTGCTGCAGGCACACGATATCCGTACCGGACGCTACTCCTCGCCACATCTGCTGAAGGTCACCGAACGAATCAGCATTGACGGGGAACCAGTTGATGACGAGACGTTCGTGCGCGTCTGGGATGAGATAGCCCCGTTTCTGGACCTAGTCGACGCGGAACTTGCCGAGCAATCAGAGAATCGGCTGACCTACTTCGAAGCGGTGACCATCCTCGCCTTCGCGATTTTCGCCGAGGTACCGGTGGAAGTTGTTGTGTTGGAGGTAGGCCTTGGCGGAATTACCGACGCGACTAATGTGGCAGATGCCCAAGTGTCCGTGTTCACCCCGATTTCGTTGGATCATACCGATTTGCTGGGGGATACCACCGAGCTCATCGCCGAAGAAAAGGTTGGAATTCTTAAACCAGGCGGTTACCTAGTCTCCGCACGGCAACCAGAAGACGCGGCCGAGGTATTGGTTTCTAAGGTGCGTGAACTGGAAGTTCCCATGGCCTTTGAAACCAGGGACTTCAAACTCATTGACCGCACCATGGGCGTTGGCGGACAGGTATTGTCCATAGAGGGGCAGGCGGGTCGTTACGACGAGATCTACCTGCCGCTATACGGTGCACACCAAGCACAGAACGCTGTCGTTGCACTGGCTGCCGTTGAAGCTTTCCTCGGAGGTGGCGAACGCGAACTCAACGTGGAACTTGTCCGTGATGGCTTTGCCGCCACCACCAGCCCGGGCCGACTAGAGCTGGTGCGCAGTGCACCGAGCATCTTGGTTGATGCCGGACACAATCCCGATGGTATTAAAGCCAGCGCGGAAGCAATCAAAGAATCCTTCGGCTTCTCCCGCTTAGTGCTCATGGTCGGCATCCTGCAGGAAAAGGACGCCGAAGCGATGCTATACACCATGCGTGAAGAGTACGGCGATCTGGTTGATGACCTTTGCTTGACCCAGTCCTCTTCACCACGCGCAATTCCTGCTGGCGAACTGTCCACCATGGCTATCGAGGCTGGGTGGCCGGAGGAAGACCTACACGTCACCGAAAATCTTGAAGACGCGGTGGAGTGGTGCGTGGGACGCGCCGAATCCGGAGACGACCTGGCCGGAGGCGTACTTGTCACCGGTTCGATTACACTGGTGGGCGAAATCTCACTACTGCTCAAGGGAGGGCAGAGCTCCTAATGGCCAAGTTAACTAAGGCGCAGCGCGAGTGGCGTCCGGGGATGAAAAAGAAGCCCCGATCCACCAAGGTGATGTTTGCTTCCACGGTGTTGACCTGTGAGGCGTTTCTCGCCATCTTTGTCACCCTGGCAGCTTTCGGGCTCAAGCGCGCCGAACCTGCGGTAGTGCTTAGCCTGGGTGCCGCGATGGCAGTACTGTGCATCGTCACCTGCGCGCTATTGCGTAAGCCTGCCGGCTACTTAATCGGCTGGATCCTTCAGGTGCTGTTCTTCCTGACTGGGTTCATCCTGGTAGACATGTTCTACCTGTCGGTCTTCTTTGGCCTGTGCTGGTGGTACGCGCTGAAGAAGGGTGGCGAAATGGACGTTGAAGACAAACGCCGAGCCGCTGCACAAGCCGAGTGGGACCGCGCCCACCCAAACGTAGAATCTTAATAAACCAAAGTATCTAGGAACGAAGAGGTAGAAACATGACCGAACGTACTCTCATTCTCGTCAAGCCAGACGGTGTGAAGCGCGGCCTAACCGGCCAGATCCTCGCTCGCATTGAAGCGAAGGGCTACACCATCGCCGAGTTGCAGCAGCTGAACGCAACTCGCGAGTTGCTGGCCGAGCACTACGCAGAGCACGAGGGCAAGCCATTCTACGAGCCACTGGTGGAATTCATGCTCTCGGGCCCAGTTGTTGCGATTGTTGCCGAAGGCCAGGGAGTCATCCCAGGTTTCCGCTCGCTTGCAGGTACTACCGATCCAACCAGCGCAGCACCGGGCACTATCCGTGGTGACTTCGGACGCGACTGGGGCCTGAAGGTTCAGCAGAACCTGGTTCACGGTTCGGACTCGGTTGAGTCTGCAGAACGTGAAATCGGCATCTGGTTCGCCAAGTAAGCCACGTTGTATCGCTCTTCGACGAGAGCAAAAATCCCTGTCTGCCCTCTAAAGGGCGGACAGGGATTTTTAGTATCCAGCCCGGGCTAAGCAACGCTAAGAAGCGCGAGCAGAAAAGAAATATTAAGCTGGACGGCTGAGGAAGGAGCAATGTTGCAAGCACTCAATTCACTGCTTCATGCTCAGGAGCTCCGCTGGAACTTAGAACCAGTCATCCAGGGAGTTATGCGAATGCGGTACAAGTGATGCGCTTGGAGCGGGGGATGAGCTCCATGAAGCATGAGCCGAGGCCGGTACCGAAGACTGACGAATGGAATCATAATCATCTTTGGAGAGCATGACGACAGATTCTTTGGGGGACCTGGAAACAGAGACAACTGCATGTTCGGTCACGACATTATCGACCAAACTAGAAAAATTCTTTAGTGCATCCTCATAGCTGAAATTCAGCATGAGTACCTCCTAAATATCGCAGTGAGCGCTCAAAGGCACTTCGTTGGTGTAGTCAAGCGTGGCCTGCGTTGAGATCAGATCTAACTAAAAACCGGATCTTGTTGCTGTGACAACGATTCTCCAGGCGCCGCACTTGTCACATAAAGCCGCTTCTTTCACTTGAGTCACATTAAACACATCACTAGAAGAAAGCGCAACGTTGCAGGTCTCCAGATGACGGCCCTAATCAGTTCTGAGCTTTGCGAATAGCAATGAATCGCGGCGCTGAGAATTGATGAGTTTGTGTCCGCGTAACAGCCCCTCATAGTTCAAGCCAGCCTTTTCCAAGACCCGGCGGGAAGCGGTATTCTGTGGCGCGCACGTGGCAGTGAGGCGATGCAGATCAAGAGTGCCAAAGCCTAGTTCAAGGAGCAACTGTGCCGCTTCGGTAGCGTATCCGCGACCCCAGTAGCGCTGGTTGAGGCTGTAGCCAAGCTCGCCGCACCGGTGTCGCTCGTCGGTGGTCCACACGGCCGCGGCCCCAATGAGCTGACCTTCGACGAGCATTGCCAGAGTTAACGCCTCTGTGGACGGCGTACAGGCGTCCAACAGGTACTCGTGAGTCTGCGCTTCGGTGTTCGGGCCCCATTCGGCATATCGATAGACCAGCGGGTCGGTGGCGTACTCATGTACGGCAGCAAAGTCCGAGGGCAGAAAACGACCTAGGGACACCGTTGTATGCGTGGTGATGATTTCACGTTTTATTCCAGGCACGTCTACTCCTTTCAATACAAAAAAGTCTTGGCCCCACCACAATCGGTGAGGCCAAGACAATGCACTATCGAGTTCTAGCTTTCGGCACCTCGGGGGGTGCCTTCGGGAAGAGAATCGTCGGTGTCCAGCGATTTTTTATTATCTTCTGGTTTGACCTCCGCCTCGATGTCCTTCTTGGCATCATCAACGGCATGCGAGTTATCTCTATCCGTCCAGACCTTGACCACTGCCCAAGCAGCTGCGGTCAATGGCACAGACAACACGGCGCCGATAATGCCTGCCAGCACGGTGCCGGCGGCCAGAGCGATCAAGACTACAAGAGCATGCAAGTTCAGCGCGTTGGCCATGACCACCGGCTGAAGGAAGTTACCTTCTAGCTGGTTGACGATGATTACCGCTGCCAGCACGATCAATGCGACGACTGGACCGTTGGTTACCAAGGCGATCAGCGTAGCCAAAATACCGGCCACGGTGGCGCCAACCATCGGAATGAACGAACCGAGGAAGACAATAACCGCCAGCGGCAGAGCCAAAGGAACTTGCAAGATCAACAACGTCGCTGCGATACCCAGAGTATCTACGGCGGCGACTGTTGCGGTTCCACGAATGTATCCGCCGAAGGTGCGCAGAGCACGATCTCCGGAAAGAATCCACTTGTTGCGGTAGTGCTTTGGCGTCCAAGAGACGGCAAAAGCCCAGATCCGGTCGCCGTCCTTCAGGAAGAAGAACAATATCACCAGCAGTAAGACCAGTCCGGTCACGAAGCTACCGGCGGCACTGAGCGTGTTGAGCGCGCCTGTTCCGAACTGCGAACTTGTCAGGAACGAGGTGACGGAATTTACGACACTATCGATCTGCGATTGATCAATGGATAGTGGCATATTGCCAATGAAACCTTGGACCATGTCGTTGAGCTGATTAAAGCCCTCGACCGCCTGATCAACAAGCCTAGGCCATTCTTTGATGACCGAGAAGACTAAGCCGGTACCAATTCCGCCAAGCACCAATAATGAACCGAGGAAGACAATCCATGCGGAAAGCAAGGGGGAGAAGACCTTGCGCAGTTTCAGTATCAGTGGCCACAATGCGCAAGAAATAATCACCGCGAGCAGGGTCGGGATAACGATCACTGTGAGGCGCAACAAGCCAATAATAAAGAACGCTGCTAGTGTTCCGACGATTAGCAACTGTGCGCTGCGAATACCCAGACGACCGAGCATGTCCGTCCATAGCCCGGGTACTGTGAAGTTGGGCTTAGCCGCTTCAGACTCGTTGAGAAGTTCACCTACCGGAGGCTCTGGGGATGCTGACGGAGCGGCTTTTGGCTGACGCTGCGGCAACTTAAGTTTACGGAGAAAATCCATGGGTACTCCTTGTAACTGACACTAACTAGCTTCAACAATAGGCTAACGAGTGGATTAGCAATCGCCACAACGCCGAGAGAAGCTAATTTCGGGTCTGGCTTTCGTGTTTATAAGCCACTGGAGCAACAAAATGGGGTGTTTATCCACGAAAACGTGGACAATCACCCCATCAGAGCTAGTTTGAGTCAGTAGGGGATTAGTTCCCGAAATACTCCTCGGCGAGCAAGCTCATCAGAATACGGTCATGGAATGCTCCATCGTGGAATCCTGCCTGACGGTGGCGGCCTTCCTCGCGGAAGCCGGCACGAGAGAACGTGCGCAGTGCGCGTTCGTTGTATGCCCAGATTCCCAAGCCGATTCGGTTCAGTCCCATTTCTCGGAAGCCAAAGTCAACGATCATCTTCGTTGCGACGGTGCCGTATCCCTGGCCGACGTTTGAGCCGCCAATCATCAGCATGAGTTCAGCCGAACGTGCCGGAGCGTTGAAGTTATAAAGTGCGGTGTGTCCAATCAAAGTGTCATCTGGCAGCGTCACGGACAGACCCACACCATCTTTGGTCCCACGGTTCAGGCTCCAGCTCTTAAAAAGGCTGGCAGCTTCAATTCCTGGATGAGGCAGGACAATATTTCCTTGCAGTGCCATGAATTCTGGACTGTTCCACCACTGGGTCAGGATTGGTAGATCATCGTCTTGTAGCTCACGGAGCCTAATTGTGTCCGAGATCAGTAGATTGATGCCGTAATCTTGGGCATTTTCTGTATTCCAATTGTCGCTTCCCATGACCCTAATCTAGTCGCTTTGAACTCGCTTGGGGTGATTTGGCTCATGGTGAGCAGTCGATGCGGTATTGGGCCTAAGCGAAAAATTCCCTGATTGCGCGGGGGAGTAAGCGAAAATTCGTGGGGCACCGGTGCATCAAGGTTTTCGCTAATAGCGCGAATTGGTGATTCATCGTTGCCAAATCAAATCAACTAGAAACGCGAAAAGCACACCGAAGAAGTAAGCCACTAGATCGGTTGGCGCAAAACCGGTCCCCAAAACTAACCGTGCGGGTGGGAATAAGTCCGCCACGGAGCTTGGGAAAGCAGTTAATTGCAATAGTTCCACCGCTACGCACCATCCCAGTGCCCACAATCCCACGGTAATCTGTGTGCCTGTCGGGACTAGGAACGCCACCAAAACATAGATTAAACTCGCGTAGAGAATTCCTCCGGATAGATCCGAGAGCAAACCCCAGGGCTGAAAGCGCAGGAATAAACCGATGGGAATCAGCGCCACGGCACTGATCCCCATCATGAGTCGACGCTGGCTGAGACTAGCCAAAGAAGGCATTCGGGAATCGCATGACGATTGAGGCCACAACCAGGACCCAGAGGATTGCGGTGATAATCCAGCTCCATTCGGTGACAAACTTTTTCAGTCCTGCCGAACCTGGGATGATGCCTCGGACAATATTATGTGAGGTGGTGAAGACGAAGAGGGGAATCATGACCGCCCAAACCACCATGCAGTAAGGGCATAGCGCGTTAATCTCGTAAAGTGCCTGAGACCAGAGCCAAATTACGAATACCATGGCGATGGTTACGCCGGCTTGGATGCCAATCCAGAACCAACGCTGGAATTTGGCGCCTGCGAGCAAGGCCATGCCGATGGTGATCAGTACGCCAAAGAGCACAATTCCCAGAAATGGGTTGGGGAATCCTAGGAGTGCCGCTTGGCTGGACTTCATTACGGTGCCACAGGAGACCCATGGGTTGAAGTCACAGCTGGTGATGTAATCGGGATTCTTGTAGAGCTCTAGGCGCTCTAAGACCAAAATGCCTGAAGCGATCCATGCGATCGTTCCGGTGAGTACAGCGAATATTCCATAGCCGCGCTCTTTTGCCCACCAGGGCAACACGCCCGAGTTCTGCGGACTCTCAAGTGATGAAACCATATCTTGACTATTCCATATGTTCAGTCGAATGCGGGTCAACGCGCAACTTGCATAGCTCATACTATGGAGCTTTTCTGTGCAATATATATGTGTTTGTGAACTTGCAATGAACTAAATATGAGAGAATGGAAATGGTTGTTCGCGGATCCACAGTCTGCTTTCAACCCGACGACAGACTTTTGAAACGACAGATCGTCTTGCGATGCATCGCTTCGGTTGAGTGCCCATTACGTGCGCCTCCCGAGGGAATACCGCGGATCGTAGGGCTGCAAAGGAAAGCAGCCGGTTTTCAACGGCCACGTTGAGCCGCAGCAAGTGCATATCGGATCAGTTAAATGGACCGGCATGAAACAAGCTGCGGAACACACAAGGACTTTTGTGTCTGGCCGACTCATCGAGGACGGCCTTAAGACACGTGACGAATGTTGTTTCAGCCTAGGCACCGTCTGTGGAGGTCGCCGAAGCGGGAATTTAAACTAGGAGTACGCGAATTTAAATGAGCGCATCAAATCAGCGAAAGGGAGGGGCGCAGTCAAATAAGCGAGGCAATCGTTCGCGAGCCCGCCGTACCACTGTAGCCACCACCCCCTCACGTCCACTGCGACGTGCATTAACTCTGGCCGAACTCAATGCCGCAGCCGGCGTAGAGGAAAGCCCGTTCCGTTGGCGCGCCACGCGCCGCACACAGGTATCCACTCCTGACTCGGTCAAGCGCCTGAGCCGCCAAGCCGAGCGCCGCCAGCAAGTGGCTCGTGACGCCGTCGAGCAAGCAGCCGCAGCGTCTGAAGAGAAGATTGCCTCACAAGAGACAGCAGTCGAGGTTGAGGTTGAGCAGGTTCCGGAAGAAACCGGTCCGAAGCTTGCCGCGGCAGTCACCGAGCCAACCAAGGGATCCGCGGCCAGCGAAGTTTCGCCCGAGGACCACACCGGTGCCTTGCTTGCAGAGCACGGCAACACGATGATCATGAACCCGTTCGCAATTCCAGAGGCAGCTCACACGGTAGTGCAGCATGCGGTGGCTAAGACCGCTAACCCGGTGAAGACGCGAACCCCACGCCAGCAGCACAGTGAAGAGACCGAAGACGAAGATGTCACCTCGCGTCGTCGTCGCCGTCGCCGCCGTGGAGATGTCGATCTTGAGGTTGAAGGCGGCTCGCAGGATGATCCGCCAAACACTGTGACCCGCGTTCGCGCCCCACGCGCCAGCGTTGAGTCGCAGATTCCAGCATCGGACCGCGTGACCTCGGTTCGCGGTTCCACCCGTCTGGAAGCAAAACGTCAGCGTCGCCGCGAATCGCGTGAGACCGGTCGTCGTCGTCAGGTGATTACCGAAGCCGAGTTCTTAGCTCGTCGCGAATCGGTAGAGCGCAAGATGATTGTGCGCCAGCGCGAAGATCGTATCCAGATCGGCGTGATGGAAGACGGAGTGCTCGCCGAGCACTTTGTCTCCAAGACTCAGCAAGATTCATTGATTGGCAACGTTTACCTGGGCAAGGTTCAGAATGTGTTGCCTTCTATGGAAGCTGCATTCGTGGATATTGGCCGCGGCCGTAATGCGGTGCTTTATGCCGGCGAAGTGAACTGGGATGTTGCAGCACTTGAGGGCCAGCCACGCCGCATTGAAAATGCGTTGAAGGCCGGAGATTCGGTCCTCGTGCAGGTCACCAAGGATCCAGTGGGCCACAAGGGTGCACGTCTGACCAGTCAGGTGTCCCTGCCGGGTCGTTACCTGGTTTATGTGCCAGGTGGCTCGATGACTGGTATCTCCCGCAAATTGCCAGACGTGGAACGTCAGCGCCTGAAGAAGATCTTGAAGGATCACCTGCCGGAAAACGCTGGCGTCATCGTACGTACCGCGGCCGAGGGCGCATCTGAAGAAGAGCTGACTAACGACATCAACCGCCTGCGAGCTCAGTGGGAAGGTATCGAAGCACAGTCTTCCTCAACCAAGACCCTAGCTCCAGAGCTTCTGTACTCGGAACCTGACCTCACCATCAAGGTGGTTCGTGACGTCTTCAACGAAGACTTCACCAAGCTGATAGTCTCCGGCGAACAAGCTTGGGACACCATCGAGGCTTACGTGATGTACGTGGCACCGGATCTGATGAGCCGCTTGGAGAAGTGGGAACAGTCTGAGGATATCTTCAACAATTTCCGCATTGACGAACAGATCAACAAGGCCTTGGATCGTAAGGTCTTCTTGCCATCGGGCGGTTCGCTGGTTATTGATCGTACCGAAGCAATGACCGTTATTGACGTGAATACCGGTAAGTTCACCGGCTCTGGCGGAAATCTGGAAGAAACCGTCACCAAGAATAACTTGGAAGCGGCCGAAGAAGTTGTCCGCCAGCTGCGCTTGCGTGACATTGGTGGCATTATCGTCATCGACTTCATTGACATGGTTTTGGAAGCCAACCGCGATCTGGTGCTACGCCGACTGGTCGAGTGTCTTGGCCGTGACCGCACTAAGCATCAGGTAGCTGAGGTCACCAGCCTAGGACTGGTACAGATGACGCGTAAGCGCATGGGTACAGGTTTGCTGGAGGTCTTCGGTGAAGAATGTGAAGCATGTTCCGGTAGTGGCTTCATCACCCATGAAGAGCCAGTAGAACACCGCAAATCCTTCAACTCTTCCGGTGAAGCTCACGCAAAGAAGTTCCCGGAGAAGTCTTCGTCTCAGCGTCCGGAGCGTCGTCGCCGTCGTGGCAACGAACGTGAAGACGTGAAGCCAGCAGAGCATAACGCCGAGCATCATGAATCTGAACCTAGTGAGAAGAACGAAGTTACTCGCCACGCGTTAGCCAATATTGCTGCGGCATCGCACCTTGAGCAACCTGTTGAAGCTGGTTTGAAGATTGACGGAACGAACGTCCCGGTCACTAAGGGTGAAGCTGCACAGGCTTCCTCCGAGGAGAACTCGGTAACTCTGGAAGCCTTGGAAGCCGCCCTTCCGGGCGGAGCCGAAGGGGAAGATCCGGAAGGCCTTGAGGCTGGTCGCAAGCCACGTCGCCGTTCACGATCACGTTCACGCGGACGTGGCCACGCGGACCAAGGACACGGATCCGAGCAGGCCGAAGTACAGGCATCCGCTCCAGAAACCGAAACTGAAACCTCTCAGGTTCCGGTTGCCGAAAAGCAGCCAGAACCAAATGCACGCAAGCGTGGCTCACGCCGAGCTACTCGCGCGCAGAGTGAATCCGTAGCTGTGCCCAGCTCGTCCGGACAGCCAATGCTGACTGGGCTTGCAATGCCAGCCTCGCAGGGAGCGCAGGTAGCCCAAGCTGCCGCAGCCGCTCCAGCAGCCGCAGCAACCGCTGTGGCCCCACAGAGTTCCACTAAACCAAAGCGACGCAGCCGTCGGGCCACCTCGGTCCAGGGCGATGCGCACGCAGAGGTTAGTGTGGCCGAGGTATCTGCTGCCACCGGTTCGGTGGTTCAGATGGATACCAGCAGTGCACGAAACGTAAAGCCAACAGCGGCTGCCGGGCAACCGGTAATGCTTGGTGTTGGAGTTCCGGTTCGTGAACTGAAATAAGATGAACTTGATCACGCTTCACCCGCTGGGGCAGTTTCTATTTGCCCCGGTGGTGTTGACTAGCGTAATCTGGTTGATCGGTGCTAAACGCCAAGATCACGGATTTCTGATCCGCTCGGCGTCAAGGCACAAGCGCATGAGATCCCTGATTCAGGCATCTAATTTATTAGATGTTCGGGTTGATTTCTGCGCCGGTAAGACAATAAACGTCGAGTAGAAGCGAGTACCCACGTGGTGTACGCAATTGTCCGCGCAGGCGGCCACCAGGAAAAGGTCTCCGTTGGAGACCTCATCACCGTAGACCGTCTTCGGGCTACCCCAGGTAGCTCTATTGAGCTTCCAGCCTTGTTGTTGGTAGATGGCGAGAAGGTAACTTCCGCCGCTGCTGACCTGGCTAAGGTCAAGGTTTCCGCTGAGGTTGTAGAAAACCTCCGCGGCCAGAAGATTGTTATCCAGAAGTACAAGAACAAGACCGGTTACAAGAAGCGCCAGGGCTTCCGTGCCGCTCTGACCAAGGTCAAGGTCACCTCGATCGCCTAATTTGGGCTGATCGTAATAACCAATTTTTGTAGCGAAAGAGGCTAAAAGGCATGGCACATAAGAAAGGTGCGAGTTCCACTCGCAACGGTCGCGATTCCAACGCACAGTACCTAGGCGTAAAGCGCTTTGGTGGACAGGATGTCAAGGCAGGCGAAATCATCGTCCGCCAGCGTGGCACCCACTTCCACCCAGGCGCCGGCGTAGGCCGTGGCAAGGATGACACCCTGTTCGCATTGGCTGCTGGTGCAGTCGAGTTCGGCACCCGTCGTGGTCGTCGCGTAGTGAACATTGTGACTGCTGCCTAACTTTAGGCGACAGACAATTATTTCAGTGCACAAGGGGTGGGCCGATTTCGGCCCGCCCCTTGTGTGCGTATAGATAGACTTTAAGCGAGCATAAGCTCGCACCCCGTTATAGGAGAAGATGGCCCCGTGGCTGCATTCGTTGATCGCGTAACTCTAGATGTCACCGCAGGTAATGGTGGCCACGGTTGTGTGTCCATCAAGCGTGAGAAGTTCAAACCGCTCGGTGGGCCAGACGGTGCAGCAGGCGGCAATGGTGGCAACGTCTTCTTGCGCGTTGACCCACAGGTCACCACCTTGCTGGACTTCCATCACCTGCCACACCGCAAGGCTGCCAATGGCGAGCCAGGTAAGGGCGATCTGCGCCCGGGCAAGCAGGGTGAGGACCTGATCCTTGGCGTCCCAGCGGGCACCGTGGTGAAAACCAAGGATGGCGACATCATTGCAGACCTAGTCAAGGTCGGTGACGAATACCGTGCTGCCGTAGGTGGCCTCGGTGGTCTGGGCAACGCGGCTATCGCCTCGGATAAGCGTAAAGCACCGGGCTTCGCCCTACTTGGCACCCCAGGTACCAGCCAAGAAGTAGTGCTGGAACTGAAGTCAGTGGCAGATATTGCCCTGGTTGGCTTCCCATCGGCCGGTAAGTCTTCGTTGATCGCCGCCGTATCGGCTGCCCGACCGAAGATTGCTGACTACCCATTCACCACCCTGGTGCCAAACCTTGGCGTCGTCATGGCAGGCGAAATTCGTTTCACCGTAGCCGATGTCCCTGGGCTGATCCCCGGTGCGTCCGAAGGCAAGGGGTTGGGTCACGAATTCCTACGCCACGTTGAACGCTGTGCCGCTATTGTGCACGTGCTTGACTGCGGTTCCCTAGAGTCGGATCGCGATCCCATTGGCGACCTGGAAACCATCGAAGCCGAATTGGCGGCCTACGAAGCCGACTCGACTTTCGCCGGAACCGACGGCAATATTATTCCTCTGACCGAGCGTCCAAAACTTGTTGCGCTCAACAAAGTGGATATGCCTGATGGTGCCGACATGGCCGAGTTTGTGCGCCCAGAGCTCGAAAAACGTGGCTACCGCGTCTTTGAAATCTCGGCTTTGGCACGTAATGGATTACGTGATTTGACCTTCGCCATGGCTGAATTGGTAGAGAAGGCACGCTCCGAGCGTGTCGAAGAATCCCCGGTTGTGGAAGTTCCGATGCTGCGTCAACGCACCGGAAAGAAGACCGAATTTGTTATTCGCCGTGAAGAGGTGAGCAACGAACCGCTCTGGCGTGTCATTGGTGAAAAGCCTGAACGCTGGATCGTGCAGACCGACTTCCGTAATGACGAAGCAGTCGGCTACCTGGCAGACCGCCTAGCGAAGCTGGGTGTTGAAAACCAGTTGTTTAGGGCCGGGGCAAAGCCTGGCGACGCCGTCGTGATTGGCTCCGAAGAAAACTCGGTGGTCTTTGACTGGGAGCCAACTATGGCTGCCGGTGCAGAATTGCTCGGCTCACGCCGTGGCGAAGACATCCGTCTGGAAGACCGAAACCGTAAGACTCGTGAACAGAAGCGCGCAGAGCACGAAGATCGCCGTGCCGCGAAGGCCGAGGCACGTGCGGAGCTTGAAGCTGAACGTCGCGCTGGCATCTGGACCGAGTCTGTACATGCTAAGAATGCTGAACGCGCTGCGAAGGATCGAGCAGCAGAAAAGGAAGACTAAGTATGAATGTGCGAGCAACCAAGACATTATCTTCAATTTCCTCACTTCGAGATCTACCTCAAGCACGAAGACTAGTAGTCAAGGTGGGATCCAGCTCGCTGACAACCGTCAGCGGGGGAATCTCCCATGAGCGGCTGAAGTTCCTGGCCGACACTCTCGCACAAACCGTGCACGACGACACTCAAATCGTTTTAGTCTCCTCCGGCGCTATTGCCGCTGGACTGTCGCCGCTGGGATTGGACAAGCGTCCTAAGGACCTTGCCACCCAGCAGGCGGCAGCAGCCGTAGGCCAGGGGTTACTGCTAGCGCAGTACACCCAAGAATTTGCCAAGTATGACCTGAACGTCGGGCAGGTCTTGTTGACTGCCGATGATCTGATGCACCGCACCACGTACACCAACGCGCTGCGTTCACTGACGCGCCTGTTGAATCTGGGCGTCTTGCCGATTGTCAACGAAAATGATGCGGTAGCCACCCGAGAAATCCGTTTTGGCGACAATGATCGTTTGGCCGCCCTGGTAGCCCACCTGATCAAGGCCGATGCGTTGCTGCTGTTCTCCGATGTTGACTCGGTTTATGACGCGCACCCGAAGGACGGCGGAAGCCGCATTTCGCATGTGGGCCACCCCGACGAACTTGATACCGTCGACCTGGGCACCCCAGGGTCGGCAGGCGTGGGCACCGGTGGCATGATCACCAAGGTGGACGCAGCCACCATGAGCTCCGCCGCGGGCATCCCTACCCTGGTGACCAGCACCGACAACGCCGCCCGCGCACTTGCCGGCGAGGACGTCGGAACCTGGTTTGCGGCGCGCAACACCCGCCGTTCGGCCCGTGACGTGTGGCTTGCTCATCTGGCCTCCGCCGAAGGTCGTTTGATCTTGGACGCCGGTGCGGTACGTGCCGTCGCCGATGGAACGAACTCATTACTTGCCGCAGGCATCACCGCAACTCGTGGAGAATTTGAAGCCGGAGACGCGGTAGAAATCTGTGATGCAGACGGAAACATTATCGGACGAGGCCTAGTGAATTACTCCTCCGAAGAACTTCCCGCAATGCTAGGGCGCACCACCGGTGAGATCGCCGACTCCCTCGGTGAAGGTTACGAAAAAGCCGTCGTGCATATCGACGATCTGGCTTTGATGGACGTGGGTCAATAGAATGGCAAATATGAGTCTAGATTCAGCCGAAACCAAGACCGAATCCACCACCGACGTTGCTACGTCGGTCAACCAGCTGGCAGATCGGGCCCGCCGGGCATCGCGAACACTTGCGCGAGCAAACCGTGATTGGAAAGATAAGGCGCTCCGCGCCATCGCTGACACCATCGATGCTCACCGTCAGCAAATTATGGCTGCAAACGCCAAAGACCTAGAAAATGGTCGGGAGCGCGGCACGAGTGCTGCGATGCTTGACCGACTCAAGCTTGATGATCAGCGTATTGACGGACTGATCTCAGCCCTTGAAGAACTTATTGGCCTACCCGATCCCGTCGGACGTGTAGTGCGTGGAGAGACCCTCCCTAACGGCTTGCGAATGCGTCAGATCAACGTTCCAATGGGCGTTATTGGCACCATTTACGAGGCGCGTCCCAACGTGACCGTAGATATCGCGGGGTTGTCGCTAAAGAGTGGCAACGCGGTATTGCTCCGTGGTGGTTCCGCTGCGCTGAACTCAAATGTCGCATTGGTTAACTACATCCGCAACGCCTTGGAGTCTGTCTCCTTGCCACGAGACCTAGTGATCTCCGTGGACGAATACGGACGCGAAGGCGCCGACGCGATGATGGCAGCACGTGGCCGTATCGATGTGTTGATCCCACGTGGTGGTCGAGAATTGATCCAGCGTGTAGTGACCACGGCCAAGGTTCCAGTGATTGAAACCGGCGAAGGCAATGTGCACATTTTCATGAGCGCAAGCGCCGATGAGGAAATGGCTACCGACATCTTGCTCAACGCGAAGACTCACCGTCCCAGCGTGTGCAATACGGTAGAAACCCTGCTGATCGCTAAAGATGCTCCGGCAGCACCGGCGGTATTGAAAGCTCTCGCGCAGGCTGGCGTCACGCTGCATACCGACGCACGTGTTGCCTCCTTGGTGCCAGGGATTGAGACTATTGCTGCCGGAGAAGATGACTGGCGTAATGAGTACTTAGACCTGGATATCGCGGTCAAGCTCGTAGATACGATGGATGAGGCGCTGGAACATATCCGCGAGTACTCCACCGGGCATACCGAAGCAATCATTACTTCATCACTGGCAGAGTCCGAGAGATTCATTGCGGAGATTGAATCTGCCGCAGTGATTGTTAATGCTTCGACTCGATTCACCGACGGTGGACAGCTGGGCTTAGGCGCCGAAGTAGGTATCTCCACACAGAAGATGCACGCCCGCGGTCCTATGGGTCTGACCGAACTGACGACAACTAAATGGATCGTTCAGGGCGACGGGCATATTCGTAAATAGTTTATGTTCTGTGTTTTCGGTAGGATGTAGAAGAATCGTACCGTTACTTTTCGGACCAGTGTTTGTCGTACAGGCATGGTCTCGTTAAAACGTTTGGAGAAATAAGTTGAACGCGTTGATTATGGCTTCTGAAGCTGCATCCACCGGCATGGATCCGCACACCATGGCAATCATCATTGGTGGTGGCATCTTCCTTACGCTGATGGTGTTGTTGCTGGTCGCCGTTTCCTACACCAACGTGGGTATGCGTCACGCGGATCACGCTGAGGGTGAAGATGTTCACCGTCAGTTCAAGGTTCACGGCGACAAGCACTAGCTTTGGCTGATCCAAAAGACAAGAACCGCCCATTGCGCCTCGGCGTGATGGGCGGTACTTTTGATCCTATCCATAATGGTCACTTGGTAGCAGCCAGTGAGGTTGCTGCTGAATATGATCTGGATGAAGTGGTGTTCGTTCCTACCGGACAGCCTTGGCAGAAGTCCACACGAGATGTGTCTGCCGCCGAGCATCGTTACCTGATGACGGTTATTGCTACCGCTTCGAACCCGGGTTTCACGGTGAGCCGAGTCGACATTGACCGTGAAGGCGCAACGTATACGCACGACACCTTGCTTGATCTTCGTGCCGAACGTCCCGAAGCGGAGTTGTTCTTTATCACCGGTGCCGATGCGCTGAGTCGTATCGCCAGTTGGAAAGACATAGATCAAGTCTGGGACTTGGCGCATTTTGTCGGTGTAAGTCGTCCAGGACATGTGCTTCCGGAACTTCACCAAGAGAACGTTTCATTATTAGAAATCCCAGCATTGGCGATTTCCTCCACAGATTGTCGCGGTCGAGTAGCCCAAGGCAAGCCTGTCTGGTACTTGGTTCCGGATGGTGTGGTGCAGTACATTGCAAAATATGGGCTCTATACCGAGTCGTAACCTCACATTGCTACCTCTAACACGGCATAATCTCTAGGTAAGGGTGACGGTATTTTGTCTACGCGGTCGGGAGAAGAACAGGATGAGCGATAACACGCAGCCGGCTTCAAGCCGGCGAGCATTGCGTGAAAAGCGGCGCGCTGAAATGGAAGCCATGCTGGCCAGTAGTAAGGCCGAGCAGGAAGCCAAGAAGCTAGCCGATCAGCAGGCAACTGAAAAGAAGGATGTCAAGCCTTCGGCAGGTGCCAGCCCAGCTGACCCGAAAACTGCCGCTCCATCTGATTCAAAGCCTTCGGCGAAACCGGAAGTAAAGACACCACCGGCTAAAGCACCAGCGAAGCCTGCCTCGGTAAAAGCGCCGGTTGGTAAAATCTCATCCGGCGTGCCGGACAAGTCATCCACCGAAGCAAAGATGCCAGCAGGTAAGCCTGCCGTTGCTCCAAAGGCCGGCGCAGCCCCCAAACAGGCCACGGAATCCAAGACGGCTCCATCAGCTCCCAAGCCAGCTGTAAAGCTGGCTGACAGCGTGGTCAAGCCTGACTCGGCTGCAAAGCCTGACGAATCGGCAGATAAACCAATGGGGGAGCGCGCCTCCCTGCGTCGTGCCCGTGATCGCGAAGCACTACGCGAACGCCGTCGCCTTGAAGAAGAAGTCGGTGCGCTGACCACAAACGTTCCCACGGTGGAACCGGCCGAAGAGCCAAAACCGTTGACCCGACGCCAGCTACGCTTGCAGTCGCTGGCGGACCAGAATCCTGGCTCGGCGAATCAGAAGCCCAATGTGGCTAAGCCGGCTTCGAAGCCGAATTCAACCGACGATTCACCGGAAACCACGGTGATGAGTGTTGAAGAGGCCTTAGCCGCTCGACGCTCCCACGATCCCAAGACTCCAGTTGATCCGAATCTTTTGAACGAAGATGATGGTGAGATTGATCTCGAAGTGCTGGCTCATCAGCGCGAAATGGCAGCTCGTGCTGCGATTATTTCACGTCGCGCTGCAGAGCGTGAGCGACTACGTATTGAGAACGCAAAGAAGGGTAAAGAGCAGCCGCTCTCCGATCCTTTTACCGGAGCCCTGGGCAATATTCGCGAAGTCGAAGACCGTATCGCAAAGACTGGCGTGCAAGGTCCTAAGACTGAAAGCGTCTCGCTGGACCTCGATTCCAGTGGAAAACTCTCTGACAAACTGAAGCATAATTCGCAGGCATCCAAGAAGCCTAGCGTCGGCAAGTTGCCCCCAAAACCGGCCCCGAAAACTGTTAAGCCGGTGGTCAAGCCAGGTTCAAAGGTTTCACCGGCTAAATCAGCACCGGCGCCAGCGAAACCACAAGCCGTACCCGCACCTAAACCTGCGACTACGCAAGCGGTCAAGCCAGCGGCAAAGCCGCAAGTAAAAAACGCTGACTCAAATAGTCAATCGACTGCTCAAGCTTCGGCGCCGCAAGCGAATGTGGAAATGCCACGTATCGAGGCGGTTAATGCTCAAGGGCTGCAGCCACTGGATGCTCAAACTCACGGCGTTCGGCGTGCAAACAACATGCTGATTGCTATGATCGCTGCACTCAGCGTGGGCGGTGCCGCACTCATTGCGGGTATTGTCATGTTGATCAGTTCGCTGTCTTCGTAGGACAATTAAGTTCTCGATCTATACCTCTATAAGGAGACACCCCACTTCATGGGAGCACACGCAGACTCTATCGCCCTCGTTCAGGTGGCCGCTCAGGCCGCATCTGACAAGTTGGCAGAAGACATTGTGGCACTTGATGTCGCCGAACGAATGGGCGTAACTGACGCGTTCCTGATCGTCTCCGGTGGCTCTGAGCCACAGGTCAACGCAATCGCTGACGAGGTTCAGGCAATGGTCCTCGGAAAGTTTGACCTTCGTCCCGTTCGCCGCGAAGGATTCGGCTTGGGCCGTTGGGTTCTTCTGGACTACGGTGACGTGGTCGTCCACATCCAGCACCAAGAAGACCGTGTCTTCTACGCTCTGGACCGACTGTGGTCTGACTGCCCGATCATCGAAATCACTGCAGAAGCCAAGTAGTCATAAGCAAAAATAGGATTTGCTTCCTAGATTAGCGCTCACTTATGATTAGTGAGTTGCCTGATCAGGAAGCAATCCTTTTGGGGGTATGGCGCAGTTGGTAGCGCGTCTGCATGGCATGCAGAAGGTCAGGGGTTCGAATCCCCTTATCTCCACAAATTAAATTCACGAATCCCATCTCGTTACGTGCGAGGTGGGATTTTTGTGTTCCACCGGGTATGAGATTTGTGTTTCGGGAATTTCAGAGGAATGAGCGGTCTGGCATAGGGCACACAGTCTGCCTGTGTCATCGGTGGGGATGAATCATCCGGAATGAAATTTTCAGGAGTAAGGTCAAAGGTATCGCGGGGCTATAGCTCAGTTGGTAGAGCGCTTCGTTCGCAACGAAGAGGTCAGGGGTCCGATTCCCCTTAGCTCCACTGCCTGTAATGAGTCGCAAGTTTTTTGAATATGTTCAGATACATTGCCATTAATCTGTTGTGGAACCGGTTTATGGCCTCCCAAGCGCGGTCTTCATACCTAGCTGAACTAGCAAGCGTAACCTTGAAACGAGTCGGACAAGACTAGTTTGGCTTGCTCCATCCTTCTAAGGCTTGCACCCACGGACTAACGCGAATCTTCGCACCGTCGAGAATATCTAACGAGGTGTCTGTACCTTCAATTTGTGGTGTGAGCTTAGTCGGTTCCAGACCTGGCAGTAAAGCGATTTCCAGACTGGTAGTTTCATCGGGATCCTGGGACGTCGACATGGCACCCCATTTCATTGTGGTCATCGCCGTTTCTCCTACGGGGATAACCACTGATTCTGGTGAGATTCCTGGGTCTGCTGTCACGGTAACATCCGTCTGGGGGTGACCCTCTTCGTTGAAAAACTCCAGATTCGCTACGCCTTGGACCGCACAAGGTGTGTCCGAAATGTTCGTGGCATACACCGATAGGTATCGGGAGCCAACAGCCGCGTCAGGGGCGCTGAGTTCGAACTTCACATCGTCAGTCGTACAGTAATTAGCGTTTGGATCTTGCTTCCACGCAGTGGTTCCCTCGGGTAATGGTGCAGGCACAGGGATTAACGAATCCGGGAGTGCTTTGCCAATCCACCCCTCAAGGATTTCTGCGTAGCCAGGGGAGGAAACGGAATATCTTAATGGATCATTGTGTGGAGGCGTGCGCTGCTCCAGCCACTGTTGAATGGCGCTAGTTTCCACGGTGCTATCGGCAGTGATGCTGTGAACGGAAAGCCTATGACTGCCGTAAAGGGCTGTTTCTACGTTGGGCAAAGCTCCGGCATCGATGACTAATGCCAGTTTTTCCATATCGATCTTCGGATCGGGGGTATAGCGCACTTTTTGGTCCTCGGTTTCTAGACTGACGTCGAAACCGTGTTCCTTGGCGAAACTGGCTACCTCTTGCAAGTCGTGTGGATTGGCAACGACCACGGACGAGTTGGTGACGCGCAAAGCACCGGCATTTCTGAGCATGAAAGCTTGGTGCAGTTCGCTTTGAAGGTCCTCAAAGGGGGAAATATTCAGTGCATAATATTCCCCGGTTGTCGCTTCGGTTTTGACGACCTGTGGCTGTCCGAGCACGTACTGAGAGTAATTTTGTAGCTCTACGGCGGGAACTACCGTTGTCTGGAGGATCTCTTCTGCGCGTACCGCAGATTCAATTGCTGCACTATCTTGTTGATTCTCTGACAGATTCACAGTCCATGTGGCGGAGGAGCTACCCCCATCCTTGCGGTCAATGGCCATAGTCGCGTAGTCAACTTGTACCGAGGCTATGCCGTCTAGGTCCTGAATCTTTTCGAAATTTTCGCATATCGGTTTAGGTGCATCACAAGGATCCCAAGGATTCCAGATGACAAGCCCCACGGCGACAATAAAGAGCGCCGCGACCAGAGCGAGTATTCGAGACTTCTTCACTTGGTTACCGTATCAAAGGTTCACAGTCAGACGGTCGTTGGAATACCACGGCGGACGCCCGATGGCAGCAGCATCGGCATGAAAATGATATTTGTATGCCGACCGGCCTTCCCATGGGTGTTTATGGTGCTGAAGCGCAATGTGGCACGCTCCTGAATCAGGAACGGGGTGCATCGAGTTGGGGAGTTTGAACAGCGAGTTATGCCGAAGCTACGAGCTCATCGGTACGTGAGGCACGTCGAGTCGCAACACATACCGATGAGCAGTGCCAAGACATCCAGAGCCAACGGAATAATGAAGACAAAGTAGTTGTCTGCAGGAATCCATCCCGCATCAACTCTGCAGCTGTCACGATAGGGCTAATCACGCCACCGGCACGTCCGATGCCGCCGATCATCCCGGCAGCTGCGGCGCGAACGTTAGCGTCGTAGCGAGTCCGAGCCAGCGAGAACATTTCTGCGATCGCGCCGTTAGCAGAGATACCCAAGAAGGCTGCCACAACAAGTGCATCAGTGATGCCATCGGTGAAATATCCGAAGGCGAAAAATGACTACTAACAGTCGAAAAGACGCGTGTAGCGACGTCAATTGACCCATTAGCGCTATAGGTTAGAGGGATAAGATACGTTGAAGCCCGTTTGGTTCACTGGCATGCCGCGGAATTCGCCTACGCCCAAGTTTCGTTGGATTTTGGACAGGAGCCCAGATGAGGGAACCAACCCGCAAAGTATTACACCGTACTAATCGAGCCAAAGATGCTCTGAAGTATGAACATGCGCCTTTTATGGTGAGATTCGTTGAAAACGGTTCGGTGCGAGCGGCGCCAGCTGCTACTTCCGCTACCAATGCACTGGAATATGCGGATAGTGCCACAGGACGCGTGTCACTGAGCCTATACCCGACGCCAGATGAACAAGATATTCACGACCTCACTGAAGCCTGGGAATTGCACCCGGTCCTGGTGGATGACTTGATGCATGCGCGGCAAAGGCCAAAACTAGAACGCTATGGCAACGTGCTGCTCTTGGTGGTTCGTTCGGCACGATACTTAGACGATCTTGAAGAAGTCGAGCTTTCGGAATTTCACATCCTTCTTCGACCTGGTTCCATCGCGGTGCTTTGCCAAGACCATCGCTGGATTGATGGCACACCTGGACTAGAGCTTGAAACCTCGGTGGCAGACGAATTTGTGGCCCGGGACCGAACATTATTAGCAGATAACAAACTATTGAGCATGGGTGCCGAAGCGGTGCTCTACAGGCTGCTAGATGAGATTGTCGATGGCTACGTGCCCGTCTTACAGGGCTTGGGGATAGATAAAGAACAGATCGAACGTCAGGTATTTAGCGGTGATGCAGCGGTCACCGAACGTATCTACCGGTTGAGCCAAGAAATTATCGATATGCAGCACGCGACGGCCTCTTTGCTTGAGGTAGTTCGTTCGCTATCGGATGGCTTCAATAAATACGACGTTCCCAATGAGTTGCAAACCTATCTCCAAGACGTCACCGATCACCTGACTCGGGCACATGTGCAGACCGTGGAATACCGTGATGCGCTCTCGCAAATCCTGAATGTGAATTCAACGCTGGTGGCGCAACGTCAAAACGAGGATATGAAAAAGATTTCCGGGTGGGCTGCGATCTTGTTCGCGCCGACCCTGATTGCAGCGATCTATGGAATGAACTTTGACGTGATGCCCGAATTGCACTGGGCTTTGGGTTATCCTGCGGCAGTAATCTTGATGATTGGGTTCGCAGCGACCCTCTATATTGTCTTCCGACGCCGTGGATGGTTCTAAGAAGGGGCGCAACCGATGGCTGAGAAAGTCGACCTGAAGAAAAGTTTGCTCGGGTATCAAGCGAAACACGAAGAATTCGCACTACTTGAGCTACCCGAACGCAGCTACCTGATGATTGAAGGGTACGGGGATCCGAACACTTCGCCGGCCTATGCTCAAGCGCTGCAGGCGCTGTATCCGGTGGCCTACAAGCTGAAGTTCTTCAGTAAACGTGAACTTGGCCGGGACTACGTAGTGATGCCTTTAGAAGGGCTCTGGTGGGCGAAGGATGTGACCTCCTTTACCGAGCGCAGGGACAAGTCTTTGTGGCACTGGACCATGATGATCATGATGCCTGACTGGATAGAGCGGAGTATGTTCGAGAGCATCAAAGAAGACTTAGGTCGGAAAGATCCGCCGATAGATCTCGCTAAGGTGCGATTCGAAATTTTCGCCGAAGGGTTATGCGTACAAACCCTACATGTCGGTCCCTATGACGATGAGGCCCAGACGTTACGCCGTATGCACCAGGAATTCATTCCAGAGCGCGGGCTGGAACTAACCGGAAGGCATCACGAGATCTACCTGAATGATCCGCGACGTGTTGCACCGGAAAATCTCAGGACAATTCTTCGTCAGCCGGTGCGCAGTACCAGCGGTAACTAGAAGACCTGATGTGTAAGGAACCAGAAAGTTGGGAACCACAGGAGTATTTGGTGCGTTTCCCGGACGGACGTCAGGTTCGCGGCAGCAGCTTGAAACGAAGTGAATCGTTGGTGCCTCCAGATTTTGGGGTATACCTTCTGGGGCGGGACCCGAAGTGTACCGACCGTGAATACCTGTGGGTCAAATGGCGTGACTTTTCCGCGCCAGCAGTCACCGAAGACGCCGTGGCATCGCTGCGCGAGGCCTACCGTCGGGCCGCGTATCAACGCGTCGAGGTGGGTTGCCGTGGGGGAGTTGGCAGGACAGGAACCGCGCTGGCTGTAATGGCTGTGCTCGGCGGTGTGGAGCCAGACGCCGCCGTTTTGTGGGTCAGAACCAACTATCATCCCAAAGCTGTCGAAACTGCGGGGCAACGACGATGGTTGAGCGAATTGCTCCCCCAACTAGGTGGACCAGAGAACCGGAGATCCTCAAAGTAACGGCTCCGGTGCTTTAGAGACGAAAAAACATTGATGAGGGAAGATAGTTGCATGAGCACCGAGATTGAACTGAATTCTTCGAGCAACGTTGCCGACGTCCAACAGGCGCTGGAAGCCCTGGAAGATCCGCGCATACGGGCAGTCAACGAAAAACATGGCGACGATTACGGAGTTAATCTTGGCAAACTGCGTGCCTTGGCCAAGGCCCTGAAAAGTAATCACGAACTGGCATCCGGACTGTGGCAGACCGGGCAAACCGCATGCCAGTTGGTAGCCATCCTTATCTGTAAACCACGGACTTTCACAATTGATGGCCTTGAGCAATGGGTGAGGGAGTCTAGAACGCCTAAGGTTCAGGGATGGTTCTTGAATTACGTGGTGAAGAAAAGCAAGCACCTCGAAGAGCTTCGTCGCAGACTCGTACAGGACCCAGACTCGGTGGTTGCTAGTGCAGGATGGGAGCTGACCGCACACCAAGTGGTCAAAGCTCCAGAAAACCTGGACCTGGTTCAACTGCTTGACGTTGTCGAAGCCCAAATGCTGAAAGCCCCGGAGCGTCTGCAATGGGCTATGAACAATACTCTGGCGCAAATTGGTATCGAAAACGAAGAGCTGCGCCCACGAGCGTTGAGCATCGGAGAGTCCTTGCAGGTCTTAGCGGACTATCCAACCCCGCCCGGATGCACTTCTCCCTTTGCGCCGATTTGGATCAACGAAATGGTCAAACGCCGTTCGGCCTGATCAACGCATGCAAAACCCGGGAAGCCGGCGGAACCCTAAGGTTCCGCCG